>JAIORK010000029.1 GCA_021108215.1 bacterium
TTACGCAAAAAGGTCTTCTGAGTTGAATGTGTCGCACTATAAGTTACAATTCACCCCTGTAAGTAATAGAACAGCAAAAGACCTTGACACCCCCTGAGGCACATGCTAAAATTTCGCTTTTAACCCCTTGTTTTAAAGCCTTTTAAAGGCTTTGCGTTTGTTTCGCTCCCGCCAGAAAGACAATGGGTAATCATTTTTGGATAGGGAGGCACCATTATGTCAGACGAAAAATCAAAAGCTTTAGAACTCGCCATTTCTCAAATTGAGAAGCAATTCGGCAAAGGTACGATCATGAAATTTTCAGAGCGACCGGTGAGCGATGTCAAAGTGATACCGACCGGATCGATTTCTCTGGATGTGGCCATCGGCGTCGGCGGTATTCCGCGCGGACGGATTGTCGAATTGTTTGGACCTGAATCATCCGGTAAGACCACTTTGGCCCAACATATTATCGCGGAACTGCAAAAAATGGGTGGACAAGCAGCTTTTATTGATGCGGAACATGCTTTGGACCCGGAGTATGCACGCAAAATCGGTGTAGATATTGATAATATGCTTATCTCTCAGCCTGATTCAGGCGAACAGGCTTTGGAGATTACGGAAACCCTGGTACGCTCCGGAGCACTGGACATTATTGTTATTGACTCTGTCGCAGCACTGGTGCCGCGTGCTGAAATTGAGGGTGAGATGGGTGATTCCCATATGGGTCTTCAGGCCCGCCTTATGTCACAAGCGTTGCGCAAGCTAACTGCAATCAGCAGTCGTTCCCAAACGACGGTGATCTTCATCAACCAATTACGCGAGAAAATCGGGGTGATGTTTGGGAGTCCCGAGGTGACGCCGGGCGGCCGGGCTTTGAAATTTTATTCCAGTCTGCGTCTGGATATCCGCCGTATTGAGACGATCAAGCAGGGGCAAGAGGCGGTCGGCAATCGTGTGAAGGTTAAAGTCGTTAAAAATAAAGTAGCCCCACCGTTTGGGATGGCTATTTTTGATATTATGTTTGGTGAAGGAATTTCCAAAGAAGGCGATTTATTGGATTTGGGTGTGCAGCATGATATCGTAGAAAAATCAGGTTCGTGGTTTTCTTTCAGCGGTCAACGGATTGGCCAAGGCCGGGAAGCGGTCAAGGCCTTTTTGAAGGAAAATAAGGATATGTCAAAAGAGATCGAGAATCAATTGCGAACAAAGATGATGCCGGAAGAAGTACCTGCCGAGGAGAATGGCAATGGTCATTCTGAAAAAGCGGCTGAGGGTGTTGTGGAAAAAGTAAGAAATGGACGGCGTTCTTAAAGTTTCGTTGAGAGACTATTAATCGATTGAGGCGGTGGTTTTTTTGGATGGACCGTCCAAACCTGGAAAACGTTTTTTGAAGATACTCATGACAAGCATCGTACTGTTAACTGTGCTTTTTTTGTTGGCATTGTTGATTGTGCCGCGCATGATTCCCTGGGACAAAGTAAAACAACAAGCTGAAGAAAAAATTTCAGCAACCGTGCACCATAAGGTGAGCATCGGCGGTATTGGCTTTAACCTGTTGAAGGGTATTGAAGTCAAGGACCTGAGAATCGAAAACGGCCCGGGATTTTCTAAAGATCCTTTTCTTTTCGATGAAGCAGTGGTAGTACACTATCGTTTACTGCCACTGCTTTTCGGGAAAATTTTTATCAAAGCGGTTGTTCTGCATAAGCCGCAATTGCTGATTGAAAAGAAAAAAGACGGAACCTATAATTTTTCCGATATGTTGCCGGCGAAAACCAAGGTTGATCAGAACGAATCACAGGAAAAAAAGGCGGCATCAATTCCACTTGATTTATGGGTCTCGCGTTTTGCCGTCGAAGATGCGGTACTTATTTACCGTGATTTGGCAACCCGGACTGACTATCGTATTGACAACTTCAATCTGGAAATAGAAAATTTATCCCTGGCAGGTATAACACCGGTTTCCCTTAAGCTGGCGGCAAAGATTACGGCATTCGAGACCGTTTATCCAGTCCAACTGGATGCGAGTTTTCGTTTTGACTATTTTCAGGAATCTTTGGTGCTGGATGCGCTTTTGTTGGAGGTTCCGGGGGTTAAGATTACGGCCGCCGGAAGTGTCGAGCAGATCATGCGTGATCCGCAATTGAAATTGTCCGGCAAAGCTGATCTGGATTCTCAAAAAATGCTGAGTGAATTACCGCCTCCGTTGCTCAAAAAAAAAATTCCGGAAGATTTAAAAATTAAAGGAATTTCAGGCATAACATTCAATCTGTCCGGATCTGCCAAACACCTGGACCGGTTCAGTCTGACGGCGGATGAGCATATTGCGGTAGAGCTGGCGGTCAAGGGATTGACGATTCCGTTGAGTATTCAGGGGAAGGTAGGATTTTCCAAGGGGAATGCACATGTCAATCAGACGCTGACGTTTCCCGGGTTCAAAGCGGAATTGCAGGCGAAATTGGCCGATGTCATGGACGCGCGTTTTTTAACTGCGGCCATGAACAGTACGATGAAGATCGGTGAGATGATGCCGACGATGATTCCTGCGCAGCTGACAGAGAAATTTAATGGATTGGAAACCGGCGGCACCGTGATGGTTTCTGCTTCCGTCAAAGGTGCGGTTAACCAGCCCAAGGCACTTTCGCTTGCCGGGAAAATTGAGATGAAAGACGGCCTGGTTGCATATCAGGAAAAAAGTCTGGTAGAAGGGATGTCATGGTTACTCACGGTTGTCCCGGATAAAGTGATGCTCAAGCGCCTGGATGCACGTCTGGCCGGTCAACCGATTTCCGGTCAATTTACAGCAGATCGATTTGATTTGCGTAATCCGGAAACCCTTAAACCGAGTACGCTTAAAACACGTTTGGTTTGGGAGGTTACATCCAGTTTGTTGGATGTGGATGCTCTGTTGGCATTGATGCCGCAAAAAGAGAAAAAAGAAAAAGCGGATGACACGCCAAAGGGAGAGGCTGTTTCGGTGCCTGACAAACCGGAACCGGATGTTCGCGCCTGGGTGCCGGCGGGGCTGGAAGTTTCCGGGAAAGCCGGATTGGGCGGTTTGAAATTTGGCAAGGTCAAATTGGGCAAGATTGATTTTCGATTTGAACAAAAAAAACGTCTGGTGACAATGTCGGGCAGGATACGCGGGTATCAAGGCCGGATACAGAATGCGACACAACTTGATTATTCGAAGAAGCTATTGCGTTATGACATAAAAACAGATGTTACTAAGGTGGATTTGGAACCATTGCTCAATGATGTGGTGGACACCTTTCTTGCAGCGAAGCTGAAAAAACCGGAGATTGTGGACGAACTTAAGGATAAGTTGACCGGTCAAATGGACGGCACACTCACGCTCGCGGGTAGGGGCGTGCGTTCGCAGACCGCTCTGCCGAATTTGCAAGGTAAAGGAAATTTTACAATTAAGGCGGGTCGGATCAGAGAATTGGGATTTCAAGACGAATTGGCCAAGTTGTTTGGTTCTGAGAAATTTCGGCAGGATATTCCCTTTGACCACACGGTGATTCGTTTTGTGATTGCCAGGCAACAGGTGCATGTGGAAAAATTTATTATGGAATCCGGTCTGCGGGGGCAGTCCGGGGATATACGGATGACAGCCAACGGTGTGATCAGATTTGGGGCGGTTTTTCAAAATTTTAAATTGCGCCCACGGATGAATCCCCGTGCGGCCAATAATCTTTCTGATCAGTTTCGCCAGTATTCTGAAATATTGAAAGATGAGCGGGGATGGATTACGATTCCGGTTATTTTAAAGGGTCCCATGAAAAAACCTTCCGTCAAACCTGATTGGGATTGGATTAAAAAACAAGTGAATGTTTACGCGAAAAGAAAGGTCCAGGGGATCTCGAAGGAATCAGGGAAGAAGGTCAACAAATTTGTAGAAGAGCAGCAAGGCAAGTCAACCAAGGAAATTCAGGAAAATATGAGCCGTGAACTTGAAAAAGCCAAGGAAAAGATCAAACACCTGGGTTTGAAAAATTTGTTTAAGTAAAAAAGCTGCGCTGAATCCGTTGCATTTTAGAAAAACGGTCTTGTTCAACAGTGGCGGCACATTGATTTATACTCAAAGGAGTGGCAACCCATGAAAGCAATGATTATGGCAGGCGGGTTTGGGACACGCTTGCGTCCATTGACATGTAGTCTTCCCAAACCGATGGTTCCCATGGTCAACCGGCCAATGTTGGAGCATATTATTGATCTGTTGAAACGTCATGGTTTTACAGAGATGGTAATGGCATTGTATTTTCAACCGGAAGTTATTCAGGAATATTTTGGAGACGGTTCGAACTGGGGAGTGAAAATTAATTATATTCTTCCCGACTCAGATCTGGGAACTGCCGGGTGTGTGAAAAATGCGGCGGATTTTTTTGGGAAGGATACTTTTTTAGTTATCTCCGGGGATGTTCTCACCAATATCGATTTGACCAAGGCAATTGCATACCATAAAGATAATCAATCGCTTGCAACCATTGTGTTGACGCGTGAGGAAAATCCGCTGGCTTACGGCGTGGTGATTACCAGGGAGGATGGACGAATTTCGCGTTTCCTGGAAAAACCCAGCTGGGGAGAAGTTTTTTCAGATACCATTAATTCCGGTATTTATATTATGGAATCAAGTGTGTTGGATCGTATTCCGGAAGGCAGGGATTATGATTTTTCAAAGCAATTGTTCCCTGAGATTTTAGCTGCCAAAGCACCCTTGTACGGATATGTTGCGGAAGATGCCTATTGGAAGGATGTTGGGAATCTCACGGAATACCGTCAAGCGCATTACGATGCCATTCGTATTGGTGTTACGCTGGCGCATCCGGGAAAAGGGTCACAGGAAAAAGGCAATTGGATAGGGGCGGATTGTTTTATTGATCCCACTGCGGTTCTGGAAGAAGGCGTCGTGTTGGGTGAGCATTGCTGGATCGGCCCCCATGTCCGGATTGCCAATACGGTTTTGGGAAAATCCTGTCGTGTGGGTGAAAGTTCAAAAATTATCGGGTCGGTTATTTGGGACAATGTGACCATCGGCAATGGTGCTAATTTGAAAGAGGTTACGATTTGCAGTGACTGCCGGATCGGGGCTCGGGCTTATGTGGGCGTGGGTGCGGTTGTGGCGGATCACTGTCAGATCGGGGAAGATGCCACGGTCAAAGCCGAGGTTAAAGTCTGGCCGTATAAAATTATTGAAGACGGCACCACGCTGTCAACTTCTTTGATTTGGGGCGAACGATGGTCCAAGCATATTTTTGATGCCTATGGTGTTTCCGGACTGGGGAATATAGAAATAACCCCGGAATTTGCAGCCAAACTGGGTGCGGCTTACGGTGCCTCCTTGAAAAAGGGTGATTTTGTTATGTCCAGCCGGGATAATCATAAGAGCTCGCGGATTATCGATCGTGCGATTATGACCGGATTGGCTTCGGTGGGTGTGAATGTTTATGATCTGCGTGTGGTACCCATTCCGGTAGCGCGTTATTCCATCCGGGCAGTGAAAGTTACCGGCGGGTTTCATGTGAGGAAATCTCCCTACAATCCCAAATTGATGGATATTAAATTTTTTGATAATCAGGGCAAAGAATTATCCAGTGCCAAGGAAAAAGGTATTGAGAATCTTTTTTTTCGCGAGGATTTTTCGCGCGCGGACATGGAAGAGGCCGGAGAGATTATGTTTCCCCAGCGCGCATTGGAATATTATCAGGAAGGGTTTGTGCAGGCCCTGAATCATGAGAGAATTCGAAAAGGTAAATTCAAGGTTGTCATTGATTATGCCTGGGGAAGCGCGGTGAATATTTTTCCGCAAGTACTGGGCGATTTGCATTGTGAAGTGGTGGCACTCAATTCCTATCCTGATGGAACACGACTGACCCGTTCGCCTGAGGAACTGGACCAATCGTTGGTTCGTTTGGGGGAAATTGTCGGGACGCTTAAAGCGGATGTCGGTATTATGTTGGATGCAGGCGCGCAAAAAATATTTATTGCGGATAATCTCGGCCGGGTATTGGAGGGGGAGCATGCTTTGGCGCTGATGGCATTGCTGGTCATGAAAGCCAAACCAGGCGCGCGGATTGCCGTTCCCATCTCAGCGACTCAGGTGATTGAAACCATGGCGGAAACTTATCAAGGCACTGTCATCCGGCTCAAGACGCAATATGCAGCGATGCTGGATACAGCGTCCCGGCAGAGCCTGGATTTTGTGGGTGAGGCCAGGGGGGGATATGTATTTCCTGAGTTCCAACCGGCGTTTGACGCCATGATGGCAACCGCCAAACTACTGGAATTGATGGCAGCGGCAGAGGGCACTTTGTCGGATTTCATTGATACTATTCCGCCGATTTATTTGGTGCGGCAACAGGTGCCATGCTCCTGGGAAAAAAAAGGGGTTATTATGCGGCGTTTGATCGAGAGTACGCGGCAGGATAAAGTTGAGCTGGTGGATGGGGTTAAAGTTTGGCACGGGAAATCCTGGGTGTTGATCATGCCGGATGCAGATAAGCCGGTGTTTCATATTAGTGCCGAGGGAGCGAATCAGGAACAATCGCAGCAATTGGCATTGCGTTACTGTCAGATGATTCAGGAATGGCAGGCCTAGGCGTGTGAGTGTTTAATAGATTTTGTCATACCCGCTTACTACATGCGGGTATCCAGTAGGAGTGTATTGTATCCTGAAAACGGGCATCAATGACAATCAAATGTAAAGAAGTGTGACACGACACTAGTAAAAATATTCCTGGTAAGTGCTCTTTTTGTTCAAGCAAGATACGATATAAAGGTATAAGCACAAGTGATTATCAATCAGCAGTTATTGTCAATTCAGCGGGTTTTCGTTTTTGCCTGAACAAAAAGAGCACTTGCCGGGAATGGCTTCCAGTATGGCGGATGATGTGTGCCCAATCCTCCAGGAAGCGTTTTCCGCATTGCACAACGAAAAAGCCAGGGAATGAATATTGGGTGCTGCCTGGAATACAGTTGGTGGGTTGAGTGAAAAATTCTTGTGCAACACTGAAAACGCTCCCTGAAGAATTTAGACAGGAGTGTAGTGTCTCGCGTTTGAACTCGAAGTGCTTGGAAAATTGAGGATGCTTTGTTAGCTTGCAATGACAAACGCTTCATCATTTAAGAGATGCCAGTAGATGGCAATAGTTATTTATAAGGAGAAAAATATGTATACCATTACATTTGGAACATCCGGATGGCGTGATATCATTGCAGATGGATTTACTTTTGAGCGGGTGACGGCAATAACCCGTGCGGTAGCACGGTATTTGAAAAAAAAGGGGATGGCCAAAAAAGGTGTTTTGGTGGGTCATGATCCCCGTTTTTTAGCAGAAGCGTTTACCGGGCATGCGGCTGCGATTTTGCAGGAAGAAGGATTGGATGTTTATTTGGTGGAAGCAAGCGCACCCACACCGGTATTGGCGGCAGCGATCCGGGATCTGAAATTGGCGGGTGGCATTAATTTTACCGCCAGTCATAATCCTGCAGCCTATCAGGGATTTAAATGGTCCAATCATCATGGCGGTCCTGCAACCAAGGACGAAGTGGCTCCGATTGAGAAGGAGGCCAACCGCTTGCTCAAACAGGGTGGCGGCACCCCGCCGCGGGGTGTCGGGCCGGGAAAACGTATCTTATGGGATCCCCGCCCGGCTTACCTCAAGCGCATTGATAAAATGGTTCCCATGGGTGTTTTACGCAAAGCCGGATTGAAGGTTGTGGCAGATCCGCTGTTTGGCGCAGGCCGGGGGTATCTTGAGGGGTGTCTTTCACGTGCCGGTTGCCGTGTGACGGTTTTACATGATTGGCGGGATGCATTTTTTGGAGGGCATCCACCCGAACCCAGTGCGGAGCATCTGTTGGAAGCGGCAACTGTGATGAAGCGGCAGCGCGCTTATTTGGTTTTGGGTACGGATGGGGATGCGGATCGTTTTGGTGTGGTAGATCGTGATGGCACTTATTTGACACCCAATGAGGTATTGGCACTCACGGTGTATCTGTTGGTTAGGCATCGCGGGTGGAAAGGACGTGTGGTCCGCTCCGTTGTGACCAGCCATCTGGTGGACGCCGTGGCCGGGCTTTATGGATTACCGGTGGAAGTTACGCCGGTGGGGTTCAAATATATTGGTGAGAGCATGTTGCGCGGCGGTTTTTTAGCAGGTGGTGAAGAGAGCGGCGGTTTGACGATTGCCAAGCATGTCCCGGAAAAAGACGGTGTGCTGGCTTGTTTGCTCATGGCGGAACTGGTTGCCCGGGAAAAGCGCAGTCTACGCGCGGTGCTGGCGGATATTTATAAACAGGTCGGGATGATTGTGACCAGCCGGATCAATGTGCCGTTGAAAACAAAAAGTTCGGGTCAAAAACTACAACAGATACTCAAACGCTATCATCCAACGAAATTGGCGGGATTAAGAGTTACGGGGATTGATACCATGGACGGATTCAAATATCTTTTAGAGAAAAATGCCTGGATGGGTATCCGGTTGTCCGGGACAGAACCGGTGGCCAGAATGTATTTAGAAGCGGGTGATAAAAAAACCATGGCAAAAATCGCCGCTGCGGGCAAAAAATTATTGGGATCTGTGTAAGCGGCATGGAACAGATACCCTTTAAAACCCAACTCAAGAATGGTTTGACAGTTTTGGTGCAGCCGCTGCCGAATTTGGCGTCGGTTTCGGTCGGCGTGAATATTTCAACCGGTTCGCGGGACGAGGAAGCTCACGAGGCAGGCTTAAGTCATCTCATTGAACACATGCTGTTTCAGGGAACTTACAGCCGGGATACCAAAGAATTATCGCGCGTCATCAGCGCGGTCGGCGGCAACATGGATGCTTGTACCGGAAGAGAGAGTACGGCGTATTATACCAAAGTTCCGGCACAGCATTTTACGCTGGCAGTGGATGTGCTGGCAGATATGCTTTTTAATTCCAGGATTACCACGGCCAGTCTTGAAAAAGAAAAAAAAATTATTTTAGAGGAAATTTGTATGTATGAAGATGCGCCGGATGAATTGGTGCATGATCTGCTGTTTCAGGCATTTTGGCCCAAACATCCACTGGGAGGGCCGATTCTCGGTAATCGAAAAACACTGCAGGCAATGAAGCGCAACGATATTCTGCGTTTTATCAAAAAACATTACCGTCCGGAAAAAATGATTTTTTCTGTGGCGGGACGTGTAACACCTGGACAGGTTGTTCGGATTGCCAATCGTTTTTTTGGGAGTATGCAGCGGACTGAAAAAATACCGGACGTCATCGGGTCTGGCCCGGTGAATCAATTTAAAACCATTTTTAAAAAACGCCGGCTTGAGCAAGCGCATGTTTGCTTCGGAACTGATGGGATGAAGTTTTCCGATCAGCGCCGGGTGACGGCGGGTGCGCTTTCGAATATTTTGGGCAGCAATCCCAACTCGAGATTGTTTTATAACGTGCGCGAGGAAAAGGGGTTGGCTTACTCGATTTATTCTTTTATGGATTTTTATCGGGACACAGGTATGGCAGGGGTCTATTTTGCCTGTCATCCTAAGAAGGTGGATGAAACGCTTCAGGTCGTGAAAATGCAGTTGAAATTGTTTTCACGCAGAGGATGTACAGATCAGGAAGTAAAGGATGTTAAGGAGCAGATGCGGGGTAATTATTTAATCGCCCTGGAAAGTTCCTCAACGCATATGTGGAGTATGATTCAGCAGGAAATGTATATGCGCAAACATCCTTCGCAATCTGCTGTGCTGAGATCCATTGCCAGGATTTCCAAAGATGATATCAATCAGCTCGCACAGGATTTGTTTAAACAACGTTCGGTTGCGGCTGCATTTATCGGTCCACTTCCCAAGCGCGTACACCAAAATTTTCATACTCTTGATTGAAATAAAATAGTTAGAAAACCAGAGGAAAAGAGAGAGAAATCATAAAAGAGGAGTGTAATAGCGAAAAATTGCCAAGTATTCCGGAAAATGATTTTGATTACTATTGACTTATGGTAGTTATTTTGATAACAATATTTAGTAGTGTCTGTAAGTAGACACACATTATATGGAAAAGGGGGAAATTGAGGTAATGGCAACAAAGAAGAAAGTCGCAAAAAAGAAAGTGGCAAAAAAGAAAGTGGTTAAAAAGAAAGTGGCTAAAAAAAAGGTAGCGAAAAAGAAAGTAGCAAAAAAGAAAGTTGCTAAAAAGAAAAAATAACCTCAGCCTCAAGTCGTTTATATAAAACAACGTAGGGTGTTTGTTTCACCCTGCGTTGTTTTATTTTCCAGCCAACCCTGCAGATAACCTTGCGGGGTTTTTAATTGGCGCAAACCAGCTGGTTTGTTATAATGCCGTTCGATTATGGATTCGGAGAATTATTTTAGCAAAGGAAATTTAAACAGACGATGACTCATTCTAAGTGTATTCTCACACCTTTAGGCGGATTGGGTGAGATTGGCAAAAATATGATGGCTCTGGAATGTGAAGGGGCGGTTTTAATTATTGATGCCGGGCTGACTTTTCCTACGGAAGATCAACCGGGGATTGATTTGATTATCCCCGATATTACCTACCTCGTGGAGAAAAAAGAGCAGGTGCTGGGGTATGTCTTGACACATGGCCATGAGGACCATGTCGGTGCATTGCCCTATCTTTTGAAACAATTGCCGGGTCCCTTGTATGGGACACGCATGACATTGGGGCTGGTGAAAAACAAACTGGATGAACATGGTTTGACCCATAAAACTGCTTTGCATGAAATTACGGCCAATGATCAGCTGCAAATCGGTCCATTTAAGATCGAATTTATTCGGGTGACGCACTCGATTGTAGATGCTGTCGGCTTGGGGATTACCACACCGGCAGGTTTGATTGTCCATAGTGGTGATTTTAAACTGGACCCAACACCGGTGGACGGTTTGTTGACGGATCTGGGGAAATTTGGAGAACTGGGCAAGCGCGGGGTGGACCTGATGCTGGCCGATTCTACAAATGTGGAAAGACCCGGTTACACACTTTCAGAGAAAGAAGTTGGTGACGCGTTTGAAGAAATTATTCGGGATGCGCCGGGTCGGGTAGTGATTGCCAGTTTTTCCAGTAATGTGCACCGTTTTCAGCAAGTGATTCATACGGCGCAGCGCCATCAACGCAAACTGGGTGTGTTGGGTATGAGCATGATTAAAAATATGCGAACCGCCCAGGAGCTGGGTTATCTGGATATTCCAAATCAGCTGTGGTTGAAGTGGAATGATTTGGTATGCATGCCGGCGGAAAAAACCGTTGTCATGACCACCGGCAGTCAAGGCGAACCGAATGCATCCCTGGCCAGAGCGGCGGTAGGTGAGCATGCCGATCTGAAATTTGGTCCCGGAGATACGGTCGTGATCTCGGCCCGGACCATTCCGGGCAATGAGCGGCGCATCGGTAATATGATTAATCATTTGTTCCAATTGGGGTGCAAGGTGCATTATGAACGTGTCAGTGAGATCCATGTTTCTGGCCATGCGGCTAAAGAGGAATTGAAAATATTACACAACCTGGTCCGGCCCAAATATTTTATTCCCGTACACGGCGAACGCCGCCATCTGGTGCGTCATGCGGAGTTGGGGCACGAATTGGGTATTCCTGAGGAAAACATTTTTCTCCTGAACAATGGCGAGCAGATTGCACTTTCGGCCGAAGGGATGAAAAGACTCGGGACAGTGCGGGCGGGAAATGTTTTGGTTGACGGCAAGGGCGTAGGTGATATCGGGCATGTTGTGCTGCGTGACCGCAAACATCTCTCGCAAGACGGCATGGTGGTGGCGGTTTTAGCGCTGGACCGGCAATCCGGCCGCATTGTGAATGGTCCGGAACTTGTGATGCGCGGGATTGCGGATGAGCGCGAGACCGCCCGGTTGACAGAAGGGGCGTTGGAAGCATTGCGTGAAGTTTTGGAACATGAGACCATTGAAGGGTTGGCAGATACGGCGGTGTTGCAAGATACGGTCCGGAGCACGTTGAAGCGCTACCTAAAAAAAACGATTATGCGATTTCCCATGATTATTCCGGTCATCAATGAAATGTGAAGCAATGTGGTGACAAAAAAAGTTTTCGATTGGATCGGCGTTAAATTGGGATGGTGGACCAAGCTAAGATGGGTTATGATAGGGCTTTCCCAGTGAGGGTGGCGTGATCAGAAAAAGGAGTTTCTAAATACTACAATGATTACATTGTTTGCGAAGGTGAAAAAGAAAAACGGTGCCAAGAAAAAAAAGTCGGAGGATATGCTGACTTTGCGGGAAATTTTCAGCGGCAAGCGCCGCCGTGAGGTTGCCGGGATTGCCTGGTGGGCGTTGAGTCTGCTTGCGTTGGCTGCATTTTGGCCGCATGCTGCAGGGCAAAATGCGCTGGGTCTGATTGGAGAGGTTTTTTATCGTTTGGGGTATGCTTTGACCGGCGTGCTGGTTTATTTCATTCCGCTGATCACAGTTCTCTTTGGCGTGATGCGCTTTAAAGGTGTTGCGGTTGAGCGGCGTTCTTTTAAAATTTTGGGGATGACCCTGGCACTGATGGCAATTACGATTTTAATCGAATTGATTCATGCCGAACCGGTGCGTTTTGCAATGGTAAAATCGTTTTATGTCTGGGACGGTGCCGATGTGTTCTGGGCGAAAATCCCCAAAGCGTTGCGACTTTGGGGAAGTGTGGGTATTCCGGCCGGGGGATTTATTGCCCATGCATTGTCAGTGATTCTGGTGACGATCTTTTCAACGATTGGCACGTATATTATTTGTGGTACGGTTTTAATTATATCCCTTTATCTTTTGGAAGCGGAACCGTACCTGGTGAAATTGATTAAACGGATTACTGAAAAAATACAGACAAGTATGCAAAAGACCCGTCAAGCATCTGCGGACCATTTTGGATATGTCAAGCAAGCTGCGGAAAAATCCGCACACCAGCCAAAAATCACACCATCACCATTGGCCGAGAAGCCTGCGCCGGCGATTGAAGCTGAAAGGCCGAAGATAAAAATCAGCGCCATGCCGTCGGTGGCAGTACCGGTGCAGGTGTCATTAGAAAAATCCATCTCAGGGGAGCCGGCCGAAAAGACGGATAAGCCGAAAGAGTCTGCCGGTAAATCCAGTGAGAGTACAGAACAGGAAGACAAAGATTATGTTTTGCCCGGTTTGGATATGTTGGAGGACCCCAAGCCGGGAAGCATCATTTCGGAAGCCTATTTTGAGGAAATGAGCCAGACGCTGGAAAATGCATTGGGACAGTTTGGCGTGGATGCCAAGGTGGTGGAGGTTTGCCCCGGTCCGGTGGTGACGCGGTATGAACTGCAACTTTCGCCCGGGGTGAAGGTCAGTCGGATTATAACCCTGGCAGATGATATCGCCTTGGCGATGAAAGCGGCGCATGTCCGTATTGAGGCGCCGATTCCGGGGAAAGGTGCGGTAGGGATTGAGATTCCCAATGCGGAAAAACAGATCGTTGTGCTCAAAGAATTTGTAAGTCATGATGCATTTAAAAACGCAGAATCGATTTTAACATTTGCCATTGGGAAGGATATTGGTGGACAGCATATCATGGCCCAGCTCGAGACCATGCCGCATCTTTTGATTGCCGGTGCAACCGGTTCGGGGAAAAGCGCGTGTATTAATTCGATTATCAGCAGCCTGCTCTACAAAGCCACGCCCCAACAAGTTAAATTTCTCATGGTTGATCCCAAACGCGTCGAGTTGACCATGTACAACGGCATCCCCCATTTGAAAAGTCCGGTGATTACCGACAGTCGGGAAGCTTCGGTGGCGCTGCGTCTCATGGTCAAAGAGATGGAAGAACGCTATCAGAAATTTGCCGAGATGGGTGTGCGGGATATTTCCGCCTACAATGAACGGGTGGCTGCCATCAAGGCCGAGGCAGCCCAACAAGCGGAGCAGGAAAAATTGGAAGAAGGCGAAAGCATTGAATCGGTCAAACCGGTCGAGATTCCGCCTTGGATGCCTTATGTGATTATTTTTATTGATGAACTGGCGGATTTGATGATGATCTCCGCCAATGAAGTTGAAAATACCATTACACGTCTGGCGCAGATGGCGCGCGGTGTCGGCATTCATATGGTGTTGGCGACCCAGCGACCCTCTGTGGATGTTATTACCGGAGTGATCAAGGCCAACTTTCCCTCGCGGATTGCTTTTCAAGTTTCTTCGAAGGTTGATTCGCGGACTATTCTGGATGCGAATGGTGCAGATTCATTACTTGGGAGAGGGGATATGCTTTATTCACCGGCGTCTGCCGGTAAACCGCTGCGTGTTCAAGGGGTGTTTATTACAACCCAGGAAGTGGACCGGATTGTGAAGTACTGGAAGAAACAGGGTAAACCGGTTTTTGACCAGGCATTTTTCGGAGAAAAACTCAAAGCCGCAACCGTTGGCGGCAGTAGTGTTGGCGGCGAAGAGGATGTCCTGTTTGAACAAGCTGTGGGCTGGGTGGTGCGTGCAAAACAAGCCAGCACTTCCATGCTCCAGCGGCGTCTAAAAGTAGGGTATTCACGGGCCGCTCGTTTATTGGATTTGATGGAAGAAAAAGGGATTGTCGGACCGCCGGAAGGCAGTAAACCCAGGAAAGTACTCATTCAACCGGAAGAAGCCGGTATTGGCTCCGGTGATGGCCAGGAGGAAATGCAATGAAAAAACAAACCGTCATGGTTGCCGCACTTGTTGGTATGATGTTGGCAGGCAGTGGGGTTGGAAAAAAAGTAACTGTGGTTCCCACACCGGTGATAACACCGCAAGCAACAGTCGTGGTCAGCGCTGTGAAACCGGAAAAACCCGTGCAGCAACAACACGGTGATGGTAAAGCGGCAGCACGGCTGGCTGCGGCACAAGAAGCACTTGCTGAGCTGACAGCGGATTTTGCGCTGGTTGTTCCCAAAGCCGGGAAAGATGGCGCGACATTTACCGCGCAGGGAAAAATGTGGGTTGCAGCCGGGCGCCGCTATATTGTTGCCTATGAGCAGCCTGAAAAGCAGCGCTTGGTATCGAATGGAAGCAAACGCTGGCTTTATTTGGAAAAAATAAATCAAGTTCAGATTCAATCACTGCCGCCGGCTGGAAATCCCAATGAGTTTTTTCTTGAATTGGGCGGGGGATTGCCAGCTTTGATTAAGCAATGCGATGTACAGGAGTTGCCCAAAGATAGGAAGCATCCGGAGTGGGAAGGCTTTGTGCTAATTCCTAAATCCGGCACATCACTGGGGTTTTCCCAAGTGAAAATGTGGCTGGCAGGAAAACAGTTGCTTCCCCGCAGGGTTGTGGTTATGTCGCAACGGAAGGTGCGGGTCGATTTTTCAAATGTGAAAGTCCACACCCTGGATGAATTGCTGCGCGAACCGGAAAAGGGTTTGGATGCCGGATTGTTTACGTTTGAAATCCCCCAAGGTGCTGAAGTGATTGAAATGTTTTAAAGGACCGGAAATTAGCCCGGTCCTTACTGTCCCGGCAGTTTTCCGTTTGGCAAGGTAATTTCAATTGAAGCGATCAGTGGGTGGTTTGTTTTCTTTCTGGATACGATATCGGGCAATGTGCCGCAAACCGTGCCAAGAGACGTCGTAAAAGTTTTTGAAATCTTTTGTGAAATAGTGTATATAGAAGCCTGTAATAAAAAGGTGGTGAATTATATGACCGAACATATTCCGATGGATGCAGAAACACAGCAAGTTGAACAGATGAAAAAAGATTCAGCGATTGAGATTGGTGATCAGTTAAAAAATCAACGAAAATCACTCGGTATTTCATTGGTCGAGGTTGCCGAGCATACCAAGATCGGTAAAAGATATCTCGAATCCTTGGAAGAAGGTCAGTTTGATGAAATTCCTTGCGAGACCTATATTCTCGGTTTTTTGCGGGCCTATGCCAAGTATCTCGAATTAGATGATGAAAAATTGGCGAGGGTCTATAAAAATATCTGTGATGAAGATCAGGATGAAACCTGTCAGGAAAATGAATCCAAGCAGGAGCGTTCCAACAATCAGCCGGTTTGGATTCCATTGCTGTCTTTGTTGATCTTAGCTGGCGTTGGGGCCGGGCTGTTTTTACTCTGGCCAAGCACGACACCTGAGGAAGAACAAGATCATACCGCCATGATGGCGGATACGATCCCCGAGGGGGTGGCGGGTCTGGAGCGTGGCCGGATTCCGGGGCCGGATGAACCCATGACGTTGAAGATAAAAAGCAAGGATAAAACATGGATCACCATGATGGCGGATGGCAGACAAGAACCGGATGTTACCCTGGCGGCTGGTGAGGAACGGACTTGGCAGGCCCAGGATCGTTTTGTGCTTTGGACGGGTAATGCCGGTGGTATTGAGGTCACCTTCAATGGTGAATTGCAGCCTTCGCTGGGCAAAGAAGGTGAAGTTTGTAAAGAAGTTGTGTTTGAACGACCGGAGCCGTTATCGGAACCGGAGATTGTGTATGAATAAGTACGCCGCGAAATTCTCCGTTCTTTTTAGCGGGAAATTGAAATAAGGAGTTATACCATGGCACAAGAACATTCTTTTGATGTGGTCTGCAAGCTGGATAAACAGGAAGTCGTCAATGCAGTTCAGCAGACCATGCGTGAAACCACCCAGCGCTATGATTTTAAGGGTGCGAAAGTCGATATAGAATTTGATCAGTCCAAAATGACACTGACCTTAACGGCAGAGAGCGAATTTCGTATCAAGTCGCTGTCAGACATGTTGGATACACGTATGGCAAAACGTCAGATTCCTCTGGCGGCGATTACGCGCGAGACCCTTGAGGTCGCATCCGGCGGCAGCGCCCGGCAGTTATACCGGCTCCAGACCGGGATACCGATAGAAAAGGCCAAGGAGATTGTGAAGCTCATCAAAAACATGAAAAACAAAGTGCAGGCCGCCATTCAGAGCGACCAGGTGCGGGTTTCGGGTAAGGTCCTGGATGAGCTGCAAGCGGTTCAAAAGATGTTGAACGAGACCGAACTTAATATTCATGTACAGTTTATTAATTACCGGTAAAGCATTTGTTTTTTTTACGCAAATAATATGAAGTCTTTGCTGCCGGAGGAGTTGGAACAATTGGTAAAAGACGAAGATAGTGATTTGGTAAAATACACGATTAGCGCGGATAAACCAAAGGCTGATTGAAAATAATTATGCATTGAACAGCAAATTTAAGAAATGATTTAATGTTGAACACATTCCGGAGTGATCCAATCGTCTCGGGGGTTGCATGATTTTCTATGAAGAAATATTCAAAGCCTTTCTTAAGGAGAAAGTAAAATTTGTGCTTGTTGGGGGTATTGCCGCCAACCTTCTCGGTTTGATGCGAAATACAGCAGATTTGGACATTCTTGTTGAAATGAGTGATGGGAATATAGAAAAAATTATAAAAATATTAAAGCGGCGTGGTTATAAAGTGAAACAACCGGTTGACCCTATGGGGATTGCCAATGCTGAAATCAGGGAAGACTGGATTAGGCAGAAACACCTGAAGGCATTCAACTTTTTTAAGGAAGACGGGTTTGAGGAAGTGGATATTATCATTGAATCGCCGGTATCCTATCAAGATGCGAAAAAAAATGCTGTGCGTATTAAAATTGATAAACATGTATTACCGGTGATTTCCATCGACAATCTAATCAAGATGAAAGAAAAAACCGGACGTTCGGTTGATCAATTGGATGTCAAGGGACTGAAAAAGATAAAGAAGCTGAGGAACAAGAAGATATGATTTATAAATGGGAAACAGAAGAGCAGCGTCTTTTGAAATATATGAGAATTTCCCCAAAACAAAAGCTCGAGTGGCTGCGGCAGATAAACGAATTCGTGCACAAATATTCAAGCAATCGCAACAAGACCATTCGGAAAAAAATGAGAAAAATGTTTTGATGAAAAACCGGCGCAATTAAGCCAGTCTTGTTTGATTGAATCCCCTTTTTTTATTAAAAAATAAAAAGCGAGTTTGATTATGTCAGCAGTGAGAAAATGTATAAATCAAAATAAAGATCCCCGCGTTTGCTTTATCAGCTTGGGATGTCCGAAAAACCAGGTGGATTCCGAGACCGCGATGGCACTATTTCGTGATCTGGGTATGGTATTGACCGAGGACCCGAATACGGCCGATGCCCTGGTGGTGAATACCTGCGCCTTTATCCAAAGTGCGGAAGAAGAGACGATTCAAGCAGTGCTGGAAGCAGCACAGCTGAAGAAACGAAAAAAAGTGAGTGTTCTGATGGTGGTGGGTTGCTGGATCACCAAGCACGGTGCGGAGAAGATCAAAAAAATGATCCCGGAGATTGACTGCATGGGATTACCCGGGGATGTTACGAAATGGGCGGAACAACTTGAACAGTTTTTGCCCGGATTGCCGGTACAGGAAAAAAAAACAGCAACACCGTCAATGCGTTTGTTGTTGTCAGGACCCGGGACCGCTTATTTGAAAATTGCCGAGGGGTGTTCCCGGAAATGTGCGTTTTGCCTGATTCCCGCGTTGCGTGGAAAACTACATTCACGAGAGATTCCTGAAATCGTGATGGAAGCAAAGCAATTGGTCCGGCAGGGGGTTTTGGAACTGGTGCTGGTGGCGCAGGATACGACCAGCTATGGTCAGGACTTGAAAAACGGCACGACGTTGTCAAAGCTGCTGGACCGGTTGGTGCGGATTGCCGGGATTCGATGGATTCGGATCATGTATACCAATCCGGATGGGATTACCGAAGCGTTGATTAGACGGATCGCGCGGGAAAAGAAAATTTGCAATTATCTCGACATGCCGGTCCAGCATGCGCAGGCCGGTATTCTAAAGGCCATGAAACGGACCGGTGATGCGGAAACTTTATTGAAGTTGATCGGACGTTTGCGGAAGCGTATTCCCGGCTTGGTCATTCGCACGACGATTCTCAGTGGATTTCCAGGAGAGACCGAGCAGGACCATCAGGTTCTGCTGGATTTTATTTCCCGGGCCCGTTTTAACCGGCTGGGCGTTTTTTCTTATTCCAAGGAGGCCGGGACAACAGCTGCCAAAATGAAGCAGCAGGTTTCGTTGGCAGTGCGTAACCGGCGACGCAAAGAAATTATGGAACGTCAGGCCGGTGTCAGCCTAGAACAGCTGGAAGGCGCTATCGGGAAAAAGTTTGACTGCCTGGTTGAGGAACGTTCCGGGAAAAAACATTGCATTGGCCGGACCATTTTTGATGCGCCGGAAATTGATGGTGGAATTATTCTGACAGGAAACATTCGGCCTGGTACAATTGTCAAAGTCCGGGTGACCGGTGCGACAGATCATGATCTTATAGGAGTCCTTGCGTGACATTGTGGAAATTTTTTAAGCAGTTGAATCTTCCAAATAGGCTGACCTTGGCCAGAGTGTTGGCGGTCCCGGTTTTCATGGGTTGTGTTTTAATTGAGAATGTCTGGATGCAATATGCCGCCTTGCTGGTTTTCGGCGCTGCTGCGATTACGGATTACTGGGATGGTCGGCTGGCACGCGAGCGTAATCTGGTTACAAATTTTGGAAAAATCATGGATCCCCTGGCAGACAAGCTCCTGATGATGGCGGCGTTTATTTCATTTGTCCAGATGGGATATGCTCCGGCCTGGATGGTGATTCTGATTATTGGACGCGAGTTTGCCATCACCGGTTTGCGGGTTTTGGCTGCCGTGGAAGGACGCGTTATTGCCGCATCGACATCCGGCAAGCATAAGACCATCTCACAGATTGTTGCGGTGATTCTGATTTTGCTCGTCAGCTCGGTGGTGGTAACTTTACAGACCTGGCTTCCTCCCTGGGAGGAAACCCTGCGTTCTTTGGGACTTTCCGGGGAGATACTGCTTATGCTTATTCGCTATTTACCGTTTGCCGCGATGTTGGTGGCTGCCGTGCTTTCTCTGTATTCGGGAATGGAATATCTCATTAAAAATCGCGGACTTTTTCAGGAAACAAAAGCATGAGGTTTTTTCACCTAAGTGTTGCTTCGGTTTTTGGTGCCGGTTATTTTCCAGTAGCATCCGGGACCTTTGCTTCCGCACTGGCGATTGTACCTTATTTAATAATACGTGAAAATTGGCTGCTGCATCTTGGCGCCATCGTGATTTTGTTTTTTATCGGGGTCTGGAGTTCTTTTGCGGCTGAGGATATCTTGCAGGAAAAAGATTCTCATAAAATTGTGATTGACGAGGTGGTGGGATATTTTATTGCCGTGTTTTTGTTGCCGGCTACCTGGTTTTACGCCATCGCCGCTTTTTTTCTTTTTCGTCTTTTTGATATTTGGAAACCCGGTGTGGCCGGCCGGTCTCAGTCTTTGCCGGGCGGTTGGGGCGTGATGGTGGATGATGTCTGGGCAGGATTATTTGCCAATCTTTGTTTGCAGGCAATCCGGTTGGGGAATTACTGGTTGGGATAGACAAAGATTTAAGTAATACAAGCATACGCCAAAACCAGTCAGACTGCTCGTTTTCAAAGAAAAACCGGCTCTGTCAACATTCGACCAAGCAAGTCTTGATGATATGGCCCACGCCTGCCTGTGTTGTCGGAGGAATGTTCTATGTGGGTTTGGATGAAGAAATCATGATGCGGTCAGATAAGATTTAGCAGGCTCTTTTTAAGTCCCTGCGTTGCAGGTTGCCCGTTCGTAGAAAATGAATCGACAACACAGGCAGGTGTAAGGTGAGAATAGAAAAGGGAATTGAAAACACACACCGGTTTTCCGCAGAAAAACAGGAGGCGTGGTATGGAACGCACGAAAATGATTTTTACCCTCGGTCCGGCAACGGACAGACCCGGTGTTTTAAAAAAGCTGATACGGGCGGGAATGGATTGCGCCCGGTTTAATTTTTCGCATGGGGAGTATCCGGAGCATGCGAAACGGTTTGCATTGTTGGAACGCGAAAGCCGTGCGGCCGGTGTTCCGGTCGCGACATTGTTGGATTTGACAGGCCCAAAATTAAGGGTGGGAAAGTTTAAAAGTGGAGGCATATCACTTTTAACCGGGGCGGTGGTTCGTATCCGGCCGGGAAAAACATCCGGCAGCCGGGATTTGATTCCCGTCAATTATGTCCACCTATCCCAAGAAGTAAAACGCGGTGATGCGATTTTAATGGATGATGGCCTGATCCGCCTGAAGGTCATGCACAAAGAGGGACGGGATGTGATTTGTAAGGTGGTTGTCGGCGGGATTCTCAAGGATAAAAAAGGCTTGAATCTTCCGGGACAATCGCTTCGGGTTCCAGCCATGACCGCGAAAGATAAGCGCGACCTGGCATTTGGACTTCAACTGGGATTTGATTACGTCGCACTCTCTTTTGTCCGCAAATCCGAGGAAATGCGGGTTTTGAAAAAGCGTATCCGGGCTGCCGGATCGCAAGCCGGTACGATCGCAAAAATTGAAAAACCGCAAGCCATTCCTCATTTGGAAAAGATTATTCAGGTATCGGATGGTGTGATGATTGCACGCGGCGATTTGGGTGTGGAGATGAGCGCGGAACAAGTCCCGGTACTCCAAAAGAAAATTATATCCATGGCCAATCATTATGGAAAGGTTGTCATTACGGCTACCCAGATGTTGCAGTCCATGATGGAGAATCCCACGCCAACTCGGGCGGAGGCATCTGACGTGGCCAATGCAATTTTTGACGGCAGTGACGGTATTATGCTTTCGGGTGAGACCGCCGCCGGCCGCTATCCAGTCCAGTCTGCGACGATGATGGCGCGGATTGCCGCCCAGGCAGAGGCGGCACCGGAATATAACCGGCTTAGTTTGGAGCCGACCTGTCTTGCGCCGGAGGACGATGTTATTGCCGCCGGTGTTCATCTGGTCGAGAAAATAAAGGCGCGTTATTTAGTGGTTTTCACACAAACCGGGAATACGGCGCGATTAATTTCGCGGCAACGCC
Source organism: bacterium (assembly GCA_021108215.1). Taxonomy (NCBI): domain Bacteria; species bacterium. The sequence continues at coordinate 21,853 of JAIORK010000029.1, forward strand.
CGCAGGTTCCGGTGATTGCTTTGGCGCATTCAGAGGTAATCCGGAGAAAATTGGCCCTGGTTTGGGGAGTAGAAAGCCTTTTGATCAATACACAACCCGCGCTGGAAACCATTGTTGAGCAGGCAGTAAAGGTCCTGTTGGCGTGTCGCCGTGTTCGTAAAGGGGATTGGGTGGTTATTTTAGCCAGTTCACCGAGGGGTACCCGGACCAATTTCATTAAAATTCATCAAATCGGCGAGGAGCATCAAGACTGATAATCACGATGTTTCTCCATTTTTTAATGTTTTTCGGTTGCACAAAGCAGGCACAATAAAATATGATATTAAGATGACAAAGTCGAGGATGGTGACGGCGATGAAGCGATGGATACTCGTGGTTTTTTGTTTTTTGATGGTATTTCCTGAATCAGTTCCGGCCGATGAATCGGTTCTCGGTACAGCAGGTAAGATACTCCAGATCGGGGTCGGACCGCGTGCGGTCGGTATGGGAGAGGCCCAGGTTGCGGCTGCCAATGATTTATATGCCTTGTATTGGAATCCTGCCGGACTTGCTGCGATCCGTTCGCCGCAGCTTTCCTATATGCACAATCTATGGCTCCAGGATATTCAGGACGCTTATGTGACCTATGCTCAGCGGCTGTTCCGCGGCGGGTTCGCACTGAGTGTCAATTATTTTAATTTTGGTGAATTTGAAAAAATCGGCGTTGATCCATCCGGCTATCCGCTTCCCACCTCGGAAACATTTACACCCTATACCTTGGTCGTCTCCGCCGGCTACGGTACCCGTGTAACACCGGAAATGAATTTTGGCGGAACCGTCAAACTCGTAAATGAGAGTGTGGACACTTTTAGCAGCATGACCCTGGCCATGGACCTGGGGATGCAGTACCGTTTGCTCAAAGGACTCAAGACCGGCCTTGCGATTCAGAATCTCGGTCTGCCTTTGGAAGGGTATCAGCTACCCATGAATGTCAAGGCGGGTATTTCTTATCGGATTCCATTTGTTATCAATGAAAAACGAGATCGGTTTCTTTCGGTCGTGGATGTCAATCTTCCCATTCCTTTTGATCAACCGTTTTATACCAATATCGGGTTGGAATATTTCTATTTAGGTATTATTTCGCTCCGGGGGGGATATAAAATTTCTGAAATTAACGGTTTGGGTGATGCTGCGGGTTTAACCGCAGGGATTGGTGTCAATGTCACAGGCTTTATTCTTGATTATGCGGTGGCACCCTTCGGTGATCTGGGGATGACCCACCGCATGGCACTTACCTATACGTTTATCTCGCCCAAGCGCGCGAAGAAGAAAACTCAAAGTATCAAGCGGCGTAAAGTGAAGCGGAAGACAAAGAAAAAAAGCGGCGGCAGCGGGCTGATGCTGCCGCCTGATACCCGTGGCGGGACCGGCGGTCAAGTTCTTATGCCAAAGGTGTCGAAAATGAAAATGCGCAAAGCGATTCGAATGGAAGTGGAATCTGAAATCAGTTCACAAAATGAAACCCAGATTGAACAAGCGGTATTTCAGGTGAGATTTTCTGAAAAAAAATCAGTTCGTCGTTGGATACTCAGCATTGTTGGTCCGGACGGGCGGGTAGTGAAAAAATATTCCGGCAAAGGGCTGCCGACAAAATTAGTGTGGGATGGGACGGGCAAGGAAAGAAATAAAGTTGCAGAAGGGATCTTTTGTCGTTATGCGATGAAAATGGAGTTGTCCGATGGTTCTGTGGAAAAACTACGCGGTAAAATTTATACCCGTGATTTGGAAGTGAGTGATAGTCAATCCAATCGAGAGGTGTTGCCGCGGATTTATTTTGGGGAAGGTGCGGCGGATCTTTCGGACCGGTCTTTGAGAACGCTTAAATCAATTGCGAAAAAGATAAAAAGTCAGCCGTATATCAAAGTTTCGATTGAGGGCTATACGGACAATCATGCTGAAAAATCGATGAGTTTTTTGCTTTCGCAGCGACGCGCGATAACCGTATCACGTTATTTAACCGCGACCTATAAAATACCTTTGAAAAAAGTGTCCACGCATGCCAGAGGCAGTAAAAGTCCTATAGCCAGTAATCAAACGGAAAAAGGCCGGACGCGTAATCGGCGTGTGGAAATTGTCATTATTTATCGACAGTGAGTACAGGTTATTATAAAAAATCCCATCAATGCCGGAAGGTGTTGGTGGGATTTTTTTATTACAGCCAAACCGGGGTACGATGAAGCTGTGGGGTCACAAAATTTTTCACTGGCTTCAAAGACGCGGCATGCTATAATCACTTTGTTTTCAAGTGTTTTTTACCTGAGGACATGACGATGCAGGCAGAGCAGCCTAAATAATCGCAGGTTAAAAAGGTCCGATAGGGGGCATGTTTTTAACAGTTCGTGTGATCCCCGCCGGTTTTTTCAGCAGGGGGACTATCGCGGTGCGGGTATTCTATGGATTAAAGGAGTTGCGCGTTGTTGCGGATTGTAGACGCTAAAACCATGCAGGCAATTGATCGTGAGGCAATGACAGCTTATGCCATCCCCGGTCATAAATTGATGGAACAAGCCGGGTTGCGGCTGGCAGAGCATGTGCTTGGGTTTATCGGTTCGAAAAGTCAGACCCGAGTGACGATCCTGGCAGGCGGCGGAAAAAACGGCGGGGATGGATTGGTCTGTGCACGCTATCTGGCACGGGCCGGCATCAAGCCACGGGTTCTGATTTTATCCGAAAAAATCGCACCTGAGACGCTGGAAAATCTCCAGCGGCTTTCTTCTGAAAATGTGGCCAGTCGGCAATGCTCGGAGTGTTTGCCGGATGCATTTGCTGAAATCATTATGGCTTCGGATGTGGTGGTGGATGCCATGTTGGGCATCGGTCTTTCCGGTGATTTGCGCGAACCTTATATTCAGGCAATTACGAAAGTCAATGCAAGCAATGCGGTTGTGATTGCCGCGGATATTCCTTCGGGATTGAATGCCGATAACGGGGACCCGGGAATCATGACCGTTCAGGCGGATTGCACGATAACCTTTGGATTGCCAAAGGCGGGTTTATTACGGCAGTCGGCAGCATCCTATGTGGGGCGTTTGGTGGTTGAGACCATTGGATTTCCGGCGCCGTTGCTCCGTGCAGGGCAGGCGGAGACGGTTCAGTATGTCTATGAAAATGCAATTGCCGGATTTTTGCCGAAACGATCACCCCTGGGGCACAAGCGTTCGGTCGGGAAAGTTTTGGTGATCGGTGGTTCTTTCGGTTATCATGGTGCGCTGCTTTTGGCTGCATTAGGTGCCATGCGTAGTGGTGCCGGGTATGTTGCAATGGCCTATCCAAAAACAATGGATGCTGTCATACGCAGCCATGCTCTTGAAGCGGTCTGCCTGCCGATGGCTGATGGCGGCAAGGCGGCTTTGGGGATTGCGGCCTTGCCGCAGCTATTGGAAACCGCCCAAACCTATGATGCTGTGGTTCTCGGGCCGGGACTCGGCCGGACCCCGGGCACCCAAAATTTAATTAGAAGGTTCATCGGAAAAATAGCCGGTCCGGCGATGCTGCTGGTTGATGCAGATGCATTACACGCCTTGTCCGGGGTACAATGGCCGTCACGGTCATCCGGGCGGCCGGAAATTATAGTGACCCCCCATGAGGGTGAGGCGGCACAGTTGCTCGGGAAGTCGGCTGAGCACATCAGCAGTAATCGGATGGAGGCGTTGGGAGCGCTGACGAAGAAGCTGCCGGGAATCGTGTTGCTTAAAGGGAGAAATACTGTGATTGCAAAAAAACGCTCACCGGTTTTCATCACAGGTTCCGGGACACAGGCATTGGCCACCGCAGGAAGCGGCGATGTGTTGGGGGGAGTGATTGCCGCATTGGCTGCACAAAAAATATCGGCCTTGCAGGCCGGTTTGGCAGGTGCCGTGGCACATGGTATTGCGGGATGTCTGGCAGCCAAGGATGTCTGGGGCCAGGGTGTTATTGCGCGGGATATTGCGGACCAGCTTCCCAATGCTTTTGCCCTGCTCCGCAAATTGCCGGCACGGGCTGACTGGGTATAGGGGATTTCAGGGATTTCAAAATAGTGAATGAAAAAACACATAACGGAGGCGGTATGAAAAAGTTCAAAGCAAGCGATATTATGACAAAAGAAATTTTTTCTGTTCAACCGGACATGACAGTCAAGGCGGTGGCGCAATTTTTTCTTCAGAACAACATATCCGGTGCACCGGTTTTAGATGATCATGCCGCCCTGGTCGGCATTGTCACCGAAGGTGATGTGATTTTTCGTGATGCCACAGTACATGCGCCTACCATGATTACGTTGTTTGATGCAATTATTTATCTGGAAGGGACGCAAAAACACGAACAGGAATTGAAGAAAATTATCGGTGGAAAAGTCGAAGATATCATGAGCAAGGATGTGGTGACTATTTCGCCGGAAGCTGATCTGCAGGAAATGGCAACAATTATGCATGAGAAAAAAAAGCATCTTTTGCCGGTTGTTGAAAGCGGCAAGGTGGTTGGTATTGTGGGGAAGGCCGATATGGTTCGGGCAATTATTCAGGAGGAGTAAGCGTGTCACGACCGGGACGGGATATTTATCAAAACGCCTTGAAACAGGGCAAGGCAATGCAAACCTGGCGGCGTCAAATTCATCAAAATCCTGAATTGGGATTTGAAGAAAAACAGACTGCTGCGTTGGTTGCCGGGGTCTTGCGTCGGACGGGTTGGAAGGTGAAAACTCAGGTGGCGAAAACCGGTGTTGTCGGCTTGCTTAAAGGAAAAAAATCTGGTCCGGTCATTGCCATTCGGGCGGATATGGATGCGCTGCCGATTCAAGAGCGGACCAAGTCCGGTTATGCGTCGCGAAGAAGCCGGGTTATGCATGCCTGTGGTCATGACGGCAATACAGCGATGGCATTGGGTGCCGCGACAATACTCAGCCGGTATGCAGTTCAAATGGCCGGTTCCTTGAAAATGGTTTTTCAGCCGTGCGAAGAAGTTCCTCCCGGCGGGGCCCAAGCAATGATCAGGGCCGGGGTGCTTGATTCGCCGCAGGTTTCTGCGATCATTGCCGGCCATATTGATACCAGTCTTCCGGCCGGTATCATCGGCGTCAAATCCGGTGTTATGATGGCAGCTGCCGATGCGTTTACCCTTACGATACAGGGTAAAGGCGGACACGGTGCCATGCCGCACCGTAGTGTGGATGCCATTGCCATCGCAGGTCAGATTATCACCAATCTCCAGCATTTGGCAGCACGCGAAACAGATCCGCTGAAATCGGTGGTTATCAGTATTGGGAAAATCAGCGGAGGATCAGCCTATAATATTCTTGCGGAGCAAGTTGTCATGCAGGGAACCATTCGTTCGTTAAGTGACCGAAAACGCCGGGAACTCCCAAAACGGATTGCCCAAATTGCCGCCGGGGTTGCACGTGCCCATCGTGGTTCAGCGCAGTTTGTTTTGAACCCGGGGCATCCGCCGCTGGTCAACCATGAAAAAATAACGGCACGGCTGGCGCAAGCCGGCGCGTATGTTCTTGGCAAGCACAAGGTGCGGCAGATTGGGCAGCCGATGATGTCGGGGGAAGATTTTACCTATTTTGCGCGCCAGGTGCCTGCTTGTTTTTTTTTGGTGGGTGCGGGGGACAAAAAAAAATATCACTATCCGTGGCATCATCCGTGTTTTGATTTTGATGAAAAGGGGCTGGTGGCAGGTGCCGCCGTCATGGTACAGACAGTTATGGATATGATCGGACAATGAAAAAAACAGTGAGTATTCTTCTTTTTGGGGGGATGCTTTTTTTGGCGGGGTGTGCAGGTGTCAATAGACGATCTGAGTCGCTGCATGTTACAATAACGCCGGAAAAAATTTATCCCGGGTGCGTGGTGGTTGCGGAAGTTATTGCGCCGCCCGGAACAACCGTCATGACCGGCAGACTTGATTATCCCGGTTCTCCGGTGATTCCGATGCGTACACGTGATGGTGGGAAAACTTGGGACTTTACAACACAAATACCACTTGATGCTTTCTGGCAACCGGGTCGTTACCGGGTTGTGGTGGAAGGGCGCGGGCCGAACGGCAGCTCGTTGTCGGGGCAGACCTGGGTTACGGCACCCTAGTCCCAACGAAGCGACTTGTCAAAATTCTTGGGTCATGGAGCTCCACGGGCAAGCCCGTGGCACCCCTTTTGACCTTGCGTCGTACTCCAATTTGGCAGGCGACATCCCGCGAGGCGTTATGACGCATTCATCCCCGGATCACCCGGCATCCGGCATGCGCCGGACAAGTTACGCCGGGCAAAAGCCCGGGGTGTTCTGCGGAGCGGGATAAAAAAAGCAGATAACGTTTGTATCATTAAGGTGGATGCGATTGCATCCCACAGGAGGAGAATCACGTGGTAAAAAAAACATCAAAGAAAAAGGGTGTGTCCCGGAAATCATCTCAGGCAACACCCAAAGCGAAGACGGGAAAGACAACTATGCCTTCCGGAAAAGCGGCGAAAAAAAGAATTACCAAGGTTGCGGAAACAGCCGGACCGGCTGTCGGTACCGCACCGCCGTGTGCGGCAGACACCCCGACAAAAAGTGAAGGCAGTCATCCCCAGATAACCATGCAGGCGTCGCGCCGATTTTGGCTGACATTTTTAGGGATCGCAGCGGTTGTGGTTGTGGTGGTACAGGGATACGGCTATTTGACCGGCTGGGGGAATCCGGAAAAAGTAATTCAGCGGCGGTTTGGTACCGCCCAGCGTCTGACCCTTGCCAAGCGCTATCCGGCGGCAATTAAGCAATATCAGAAAATCATCGAGCACTCACAGGATAAGGAGATAAAGCGGCAAGCGTCAATTGCTGTGGCGGACTTATACCGCGAGCAAAAGGACTGGCCCAATGCCATTCGAATGTACGAACACTTGCAGGGCCAGGATGATGAGACGGTTATGGCGGCATGGACCGGACTTAAGATTGCGGAGAGCCGGCATGAAGCCGGTCAATCAGAAATTGCACTGAGTACGTTTAGGAAAATTCGTGAACGATTTCCCAACACGGATTGGGATGCCGAGGCCCGCTTGGGAATGGGCAAGGTGTTTATGGACCAAGAGCAGTATCAGGAGGCCATTGTGGTTTACACCTCCCTCGAAAAAGATTACCAAGGTGGTTTTCTTGCGGCAGAGGCGTTGGTACATATCGGTGAATGTTATGCCAAGGAAGGGGATGTCGGGATGGCCCGCCGGACATTTCAGGGCGTGATTGATACCTATCCGGAGACCATGATCGACGACGCCAAAAAATATTTAAAACGTCTGGAAAATACGGGAAAACCCGAAGGGGTCAGCCTGTGGGGCGAGTAGCACAGCACGGCATCCGCTGGCAGGAAAATAGACTTGTTGCCTGGATTGCTCAGTACAGCAAAACTCTGAAAAATAATGCAGTGATGGGGATTGGTGATGATGCTTCGATTCACCAACCAATCGCCGGAGAGGTTGAACTGGTCACGTGTGATGCCCTGGTGGAAAACAGTCATTGGTCATTTGCGTGGTGTGATCCGGTTTCGCTGGGATACAAAGCGGCTGCAGTTAATTTATCTGATATTGCAGCCATGGGGGGGACACCGCACCGTGCACATTTGGTGCTCGGGCTGCCGCCCAAAATGGAATTCAAGGTTATTCAAAAAATTGTTAAATCACTGATGGATACATTTCATGCCTACGGTGTTGCGCTGGTGGGCGGGGATACGGTTGCGTCACCGGCGGGGATGACACTGGCGGTATATCTTCAAGGGTCTGCGGTGAAGCAGCAGGTTATGACCCGGGAAAAAGCCCGTTCAAATGATTTGTTGTTGGTGACAGGCCAGCTGGGTGATGCCGCCGCCGCTCTGGATATCGTCGTCCGGCGCCCCCGTTTGAAATCGAAATTTAAGCCGCTTATTCGCAAGCTGCTTCGGCCCTCACCCCGGGTGAATGAAGCGCGAACATTGGCACAGACCGGGAAAGTCAGTGCGATGATGGATCTTTCAGATGGATTGTCTGCTGATCTGAAAAAAATGGCCAAAGCCAGTCATGCCGGTGCACGCGTATACGCGGCACAGCTGCCTCTGTCGAAAATGTTGATTGCGGCAGCCCGTGATTTGCATCAGGATCCGCAGGCATATGCACTTGGCGGCGGCGAGGATTACGAATTGCTTTTCGCCACCGCACCGCAAAATGCCTATAAACTTATAGAAATTTTAAAAACCAAGCATAAAATTAAAACCACGATTATTGGTGAGGTGTTACCGCTGTCTTTAGGTGTTACCATGATGAGCGCGAGCGGTCAAAAAACGACTTTGCCCGATGGTTGGGAACATCGCGGATAGGCATTTCGCGAAAAGTGTCGCTGAAAATTTTGCCAATTGCTTTGATGGTTTGAATCAGGCATAATACGATTGAAAATGAGGTCGTCACAGGAGATGTCCGGAAGCATGAAGGAAACGAGTATCCATGAGAGTGCGTCGGTTGCAGAAACAGAATTAATCGGGGCTGAGTTGGCCAGGCAGCTGCGGTCAGGCGATGTGGTTGCCCTGTATGGTGAATTAGGCGCCGGCAAAACCTGTTTGATTCGGGGATTGGCCCATCAACTGGGGGTTGCAGAAGCGGTGACCAGCCCTACCTTTACCTTGATTAATGAATACCAGGCATCTTTGCCTCTTTATCATTTTGATTTGTATCGACTGGAACATCCGGGTGAATTGGAAGATATTGGATATGAAGATTATTTTTATAGTGAGGGCATCTGTGTTGTTGAATGGCCCGAGCGGGCAGGCACCTTACTGCCGCAGGCACATTGGAAAGTTCAATTGACAATTGCGTCTGAAGACAAGCGCCGGATCAGTATTCAAATACCCCTGGGCAGGAGCACGGCATGATTTTAGGAATCGATACATCCACCACCCGGCTTTCGCTGGCGGTGCGTGAACCTGCGCAGGAACCGGTCTGTGAGAACTCGGTTTCCCCACGGCGGCACAATGAAGCAATTTTACCCAAGCTGGAGAGTTTGCTGACAAACCACGGGTACACACCGGCAGATATCACCGGGGTTGCAGTGGGACTGGGGCCGGGTTCGTTTACCGGTGTTCGTATTGGTATTGCGACCGCGATGGGATTGGCGCAGTCTTTGTCACTTCCTGTGATTGGTATTTCAAGTTTTTTGACGATTGCGGCGGGCGTTTTAGCCAACCGGGTGCTGGTGATCGGCGATGCCCGGCAAAATATGCTTTACGCATCTGCGTATGAAAAAGTCGGCACAAAATGGCAGACGATTTTTACAGAACAATTGTTAACACCGGATGGTTTGGCCGATTGCCTGCCGGACCAAGCGTTTACACTGGCCGGACCGGAGGCAGGGAAATTTTATCCTGAGCTGGCAGGGAAAATTTCCGGATTGATATTGGCACCGGAAAGTAATTGTCTGCCGGATGCCGGAACGCTTATTAAATTGGCGGATAAAACGCTTGCCGCTCCGGTCGCGGTATCATTTGATCACGGCGGGACATCGCTGGAAGCATTGGTTCCGATTTACCTCCGCCGGACACATGCAGAGGAAATGCGGGAAAAAAATATGGGGACATCATGCGAGACAGCATGAAAAGCATCAGTCAGAATGAGGTGATCTTCACACCCATGCGGCCGGAGGATTTGGATGAAATTCTTTGGGTCGAGCAGAGTTCTTTTCGGGACCCCTGGACACGCAAGCTTTTTGAAGAAGAGATGCGGAATCCTGATTTGAGCCATTTTATGACCGCCCGGTGTCAGGAACACGTAGTGGGTTACATGGGTTTTTGGCTGATTCAGGAGGAAGCGCATATTACCAATTTGGCGGTTCATCCCGGATTCCGAAGGAGAAAAATCGGCGAACGCCTGCTCCTGCAAATTTTACAAACAGCGTACAGTCTGGGTGCGACCCGCGCCACATTGGAAGTGCGAGCCGGCAATGAACCTGCTAAAAAGCTTTATGAAAAAAACGGTTTCCAGATGGCGGCGATCCGGCGTAATTATTATGCCGACAACAATGAAGATGCCTTGATTATGTGGAAGCATGATCTTAGTGAACACTGCGTTTCCGGGGCAACAGACAAGTGATTCAAAAGCGCTTGACACGTATATTTCCCGGTGCTACATTACGAATTATTGGGCAAGATGTTTGAGAATTTCTTTTGAACAGGAGGAAAGCAAACTGATGCCGGCGAATGGGAAAGTCAAATGGTTTAACAATGCCAAGGGGTTTGGTTTTTTAGAAATGGAGGGTGAACGCGATGTGTTTGTTCATTATTCTGCGATTACCGGGGAAGGGTTTCGCAGTCTTAATCCCGGTGAACCAGTAACCTTTGAAATTATTGACAGCCCCAAAGGACCCCACGCTTCCAACGTTGAAAAAATTGAAGCCTGACAATATTCTTTGCCATGCCGATTCATGAAAGCCGACCTGTTCATGCAGGTCGGCTTTTTTAATATGTTGGCCGCGAATGTCCAGGTAAACCCGGGCTAAAGCAGGGGATTTCTGCGGGTTGTCTTATCTTTGGGGCGAATAGAAGCCGGTATGTTTTATCCTGCCGGCGCTTCATCAATGGGCAGCCTGTCCGGCGAATGCCGGATGCCGGGTGAGCTCGTGGGTTTTTATAACTTGGACAGCAGTGAGGAAAGGGAAAGAACATGAAGATAAAAATATTTTTTTTGGTCTTTTGGATGCTGGGCGGTGTTTCGGCATTTTCGGCGCAAATCGAGGATGTCAAAATTTACCAGTTGGCCTGGAAGGGTACGCCGGTCTCGATAACCGTGTGGGCAAGAAGTGCGGCAGACTGTGAAGCTGTTTTTGCTGTCTGCCGTGATGAGTTGGGCCGGCTGGAACAACACTATGCTTCTTATCGCCAGGGCAGCATTGTCAACCGGCTCAACCAGCAGGCAGGACGGCAACCGGTTTCAATCGATGCTGAAACCATGGGGCTGCTGCAAAAGGCAGGTCACTGGCATGAACAAACGGAGGGGGCGTTTGATATTACCCTCGCGAGTTATCTTTGGCAGTATGGTTTTGGACAGGATGATTATCGCGTGCCCAGTGAGCTGCGTCTGGCTCAATTTAAATCACTGGTGAATTTTAATTATATTGATATCCGTACCAAAGAAAAAGAAGTACTCTTTCGCAGGGATGGCATGCAGATCGAGCTGGACTCGATGATTATCAACCACGCATTTAAACGGCTCCGGATGCTTTTGAAAAAAAGCAAAAAGGCGCAATCGCTTCGATTGTCCATCGGCAAAAACAGTCTGGTTTATGGAAAACCACCGCAGGGCGATGTCTGGGAAGTTCCCTTGCTTGCACCGGGAAAAAACAACCATGTGCTGGCCGGCCTTACAGAAAAAAACGGGAATCTGTTCGTTGCGGATATTTATGAAAATTCTTTTGAGAAAAAAGGGAAGAGGTATCATGTCTATCTCGATGTCAAGACCGGGCGGCCGGCAGCTTATCATCAGGCCGCGTATCTCTGGCAGGATGAAAAAGTGAAGCAAGACCTGCCCGTCGCAGTGCTTATGGTGCTGCCGGCGGAAAAAGGATTGAACTTGGTGAATGAAAATCCAAACATGGAGTGTGTGATCATTGGGAGCGACAACACCCTTTATTTTTCTGAAGGGTGGAAAAAAACGCTCAAAGTCCGCTTTCCCTAAGCGGAAAATTGATGACCAATGAAAATCAGAATTTCTTTTTTTGCGTCAGGACACCTGGTTTTGAAATACCTATTCTTTGGTTGCTGATCTGAGCAACCCCGATTTGTTGCTGCTGCATCATGAGCATTACACCAACCGGAACATTTTCTTTTTTAGCTGAGCTTGGTTTGGCCAGTGTGCTTTTCACATTATCCTTTACGAATGACTTCTTCTTTTTCACAATGCCCTGGTATTTTGAAAAGAGTATTACGGTTTTTTCTCCGTTTGGTTTAATCGTGATCTGCTTGGATATGAGGGGGAAGAGCGGACTGCTTTTGTCATTGGAAAAATATTCGAAAGTTGTGAGGGTGCCATCCATATCAATGATTTTTTTTCTGCGTCCTTCAGAAAATTCAATGGTACGCTTGATACAGCCGTCCGGATTGAATAAAAACATTTGCTTGGGGACGCTTGTTTTAAAGAAAGCATCCCATTCAAACTCTGTTCTGGCTTCCAGTTGTTCGTTCTTGGAGAAATCCAGTTTTAAATTCGGATGGTCGTTTTTATAAAAGACTAATTGGTTGATGCTGCCGTCCGGGTGATAGGTTTCTTTGCGTGCGGTCCGGCCGTTTTTATAATACTCTTTGCTGCACACATTGCCGTTGCTATCATACTTGGTGTGGGATTGCTTAAACTTTTTCGTGTATTTATCATACTGAGATTTTAGACAGCCTGAAGTGCTGCTGTTGGAAAGGCGCTTTTTATTGAGCCATTGTAACAAAGATAAGGGTCGTTTAAGGAAACGCACGGTGGATGCGATAACCCCCTCGTCGGTATAGTAATTTTCAAAGTAAGAGTTCTGATTGAAACCGCTATCGAAAATTGTTATCCCGTTTTTGAACATTTTAATAATATTATCAAACCGGTCCTTTAAAATGATGTTTTTATTGCCGCCTTGGTAGTGCGTTACCGTGATAAAAGAAATTTTTCCGTTTCCGTCAAATTGGTATTTGAAATAAGAAACGATCTTCTGCTGGCCCGGTCGTTTGATTTCTTGATAAATGAGCAGACCCCGGTTATTGAAGAAGCATTTGGATATCCCGTGCGTTCCTTTACTTACAACCAACATACCTTGGCTGTAATAGCTGAAATTGAGGACAGTCCCGTCCGGAAGTTTGGCCGATGCGATGCGACCTTTTTTATCTTTGATGATAACACCATCTTTAATCATACCAACCAACCCGAGCAGACTTGACAGCTCCGGAATCGGTTTCGCGCCGGATTCCATCAGATGCTCGATTTCTTTGAGCAGGGAGTTATTCTCAAACAAGTACACGATCAAAAATCCCATCCAGGAACTCTTTTTTTTATCTGGAAAGAAATTGCTATAAAGTTTCCCCAGATTGCTAAAAAAAGCGGCACCTGCAGCGCTAAAGAAGATATCGGCAGTCAAACCATGACCAAAAGTTGTAATGCATTGCTCAACAAATTTTTTTTGGTCCATCTTTTTGAACATGTTTTTTTCCTTTTCCAAGGCTGTGAGCAAAGCAGAAGGTTTTGGATTGAGAATAGGATTATGACTCAGGGAGAGGGCGGCAAATGCCTGGGTTGTAGATAAAAGGCATGACATAATGAAAAAACAAAAGAAAATAATAGAAGCTGTTTTTAATGGACGGCGATACCAAGTGATCATAATATATCACCCCTTTCAATTTATACTAAAATTATAACAATCCAGTAATTTATGTAAAGGTGGAAGAGTTGATATGACAATTTTTTTACATATGTCATGATTCGTGATAATTTTGATATGCAGGTCGAATCGCCATTAAACAAAGCGGAAAAGGTGATGCAATGTGAGAAAGACACATAATTTGTACGGTTTTCAAGGTTTTGAGAAAATATCTTGACCCCATTCGGGTTTTTTCGCTATAATGCAGCTTCTTTTAGGGTGGTTATTATAAAAATCATTGAAAAATAGTCTTTTTCTTCAATGACCCCTTTTGGCGACTCCTGCAAAATATCTTTTATCCCGCTCCGCAGAACACCCCGGGCTTGCCCGGGGATGAATGCGTCATAACGCTTCGCGGGATGTCGCCTGCCAAATTAGAGTACGACGCAAGGTCAAAAAGGGGTGCCACGGGCTTGCCCGTGGGGCTCCATAATAAGGAATTGATGACTCATGATAGAACGGTATACTTCTAAAGAAATGCTCCGCATTTGGTCGGAGACGCATAAATTGGAGACTTGGCTGGCGGTTGAACTGGCAGCATCGGAAGCCCAGTCGGAATTGGATATTATCCCTAAAAATGTTTACCAAAAGATGAAGCGCACTGCCCGGATTAACCCGCGTCGCGCTGCTGCAATTGAAAAAGTGACAAATCATGATATTATCGCATTTGTTTCTTCAACTGCGGAATCCATGGGTGAGGTGGGGCGGTATTTGCATTATGGGATGACATCGACTGATGTGGTGGACACAGCGCAATCATTGCGTATCCGGGATGCTTCGAAACTGATTAAGGATCAGATGCTGCGGCTGGAAAAGGCACTGATTAAGTTGGCGAAGAAATATCGCGACACACCCATGATCGGACGCTCGCATGGTGTTCACGCCGAGCCCATCACGTTTGGTTTGAAGATAGCGGTTTTTCTGACGGAGTTGCGCCGGCAACTGGAGCGATTTGATCGGGCCTGTGCATCTGTGGAGGTCTGTAAATTATCCGGGGCGGTTGGGACCTATGCCAATCAAGATCCGCGCGTGGAAGCCAAGGTTGCCAAAAAACTCACGTTGCAACAGGAAGTGCCTGCCACGCAGGTGGCCTCGCGTGACCGACATGCAGAGTATCTCTGTGTGATTGCTCAGGTTGGCGGTACGTTAGAAAATATTGCGGTAGAGATCCGTCATCTGCACCGTACCGAGGTACGGGAGGCGGAAGAGTTTTTTGCCAAGGGGCAAAAAGGCTCCTCGGCCATGCCGCATAAACGCAATCCTATTTTATGCGAGCGGATTACCGGGTTGGCGCGCTTGCTGCGCGGCTATGCTGTCGCGGCGATGGAAAATATGGCGTTATGGCATGAACGGGATATCTCGCATTCTTCGGTCGAGCGTATGATTTTACCGGATGCGACCGCGATTTTGGAATATCAATGCAAATTGACCGCCAATGTGATGGAAAACTTGGCAGTCAATCCCAAGATGATGCAGCACAATATTGATCTGACGTTTGGTCTCGTTCATTCCCAGCAGGTGCTGCTCGCACTGGTTGAAAAAGGCATGTCCCGCGATATCGCTTACCATAAGGTCCAGCACTTGGCCATGCAGGCTTGGAATGAACAAAAGGATTTTCGTCAATTGGTCAGAGCAGACAGGGATATTCAGAACCGGTTAAGCGAACGTGATTTTAAAATGTGTTTTGATATGCAATATCATACCAAGCATGTGGCGCGTATATTTCGCCGGATTGGATTAGGGAAATAATTTAACCCAGTATTGGAGGCAAGGTATGGCGCAGGCTAAGCAGGATTGGACCGTTGAGATCTATGTGACATTAAAACCGAGTGTGTTGGACCCGCAGGGCGCGACGGTTCAGCAAGCACTCAATTCAATGGGATATACCAGCCTGACCGGTGCGCGGTTGGGAAAATATTTTAAATTGAATTTTTCGTCCCGTTTGACCAAAGCGGAAGTGGAAAAACAAACGCGGCGCATGTGTGATAAGTTGTTGGTCAATCCGGTGATTGAACAATACCATTTAAAAATTTTGAGTGAGAAAAAGAGGAGGGCATGAAGTTCGGCGTTGTTGTTTTTCCCGGCAGTAATTGCGATCATGATTGTTATTCGGTAGTGCGCGATGTTTTGCAGCAACCGGTGGAATTTATCTGGCACGGCCGGAAAACCATGCCGCAGGTTGACTGTATTATTTTGCCGGGCGGTTTTTCCTATGGTGATTATTTGCGCACGGGTTCGATTGCCATGTTTTCGCCGGTTATGGATATGGTCAAAGCCCATGCCAAACAGGGCAAAGCAGTGATCGGTATTTGCAATGGATTCCAAATTTTGCTGGAATCCGGGATGCTGCCCGGTGCGATGCTGCGCAACCGCTCTTTGAAATTTATTTGTAAATATGTTGACCTGCGGGTCGAATCCAATAAAACCCCCTTTACCCAACATATTCCGCAGGGAACTGTATTGAAAATTCCGGTTGCCCATGGCGAGGGGAATTATTATTGTGATCAAAGGACCCTCTCCCATTTACGTGCCAACAAGCAAATTATCTTCCGTTATAGTGATGGCAGCGGCACTGTCAACGATGCGAATAATCCCAACGGTTCTTTGGATAATATTGCCGGGATTTGCAATGAGCAAGGCAATGTGCTGGGTATGATGCCCCATCCGGAGCGGAGCATGGAGCAGGCCATGGGTTCGGTGGATGGACTTGAATTATTTCGCTCCCTTTTAGCCGGCGCCAGATTGCTCATCCATCCTTAAAGTGAGGTTCTTGTCAACCCGTGGCGAAGAAAGCACATAGACAAGCCGATCATCCACAGGCCCTGCACCCCTATTTTTTGCCGGTGCTGCTGCTTTTAGCAGGCTGGTCGGTATTGCTGGTTTGGAAGACGATGAGCCATTTTCACTGGCGCTGGGATCAGATCTCGCTGCTTTTTCAATGGGGCCGTTTTGGAACGCTCCAGGGAACCACTTTTTTTTCCCAATGGATCACCACAGGCAAACATCTCATTTGGTTGGCAATTTTTTGTCTGGCAGCCTATGGTTTAGGGAACCCCCTGTTAAAAAAACTGGTTCACCGGCCCGATTCCCGGTTGGATGCATTTCTTTTTTCCACTGCCTTGGGATTTACCCTGATGGCATTGACCTTTTTCTTTCTCGGTGTGCTACAACTTTACTATTCCTGGGTGGCGGTTGTTTTTTTATTGGGAGCAGCCGGATGGGGAGCATGGATTGTCTGGACCCATCGGGAGCAGCTGCGTCCGGGTAAGGGATGGTTGTTAGGTCAATCAAATTGGATGGACAAATTTTTACTGATAGCGGTTTTCGGGTTTTTGCTCCTGGTCGGGATGATGGTGACGGTTCCGGAAATATTTTTTGATTCTTTGGTCTATCACCTGGCTGTGCCGGATGCATGGATTAAGCAGCAGGGTATCCATGTTTTGTCCTACAACTTTTTTTCTAATTTACCGCTGATGATTGAAATGCTGTATACCGGAGCTTTGTTGGTGGCGGATGAACGCTTGTGCCGCATGCTGCATGCACTGTTGGGCCTTTTAGGTGCGTTGGCGATTTTTTCGATCGGACGACGTTTTTACGGACGGCGCGCAGGATTGTGGGCTGCCGGATTGTTCCTGACGGTTCCGGTGGTGGTGATGAATATGCAGACCTGCGGCGTGGATGCCGGGGCGGCTTTTTTTGCTGCCATGGGTTTTCTGGCACTGTGGGCCGGCCTGTCGGACCGCCACTCAAACGCATCCCCCTATTTGGCGGGAATCCTGGTCGGTATGGCGGTGGCAAGCAAGTATAATACAGTGTTTATGCTGGGACCGGCCGCGCTTTTTTTACTTTGGCAGGGTTTTCGGCGGAAAATACCTGTTAAAACATTACTGCTGCTGGCAATAAAAATTGGGTTGACCGCGTTTTGTATTCTGATGCCCTGGTGGTTAAAAAATACGGTGAATACCGGCAATCCGGTGGCGCCATTTATGTATAAGCATATCCCTACCAAGCATTTGCATCCTGAAAAAATGCAACAGCAGATGGACGGTTTCAAAGAATACGGCAAGCGCAATTTGCTCCAGTATTTTCGGCAACCCTGGGATTTGACATTTTATCAACCGACCAGTAATTCTTATGTTGGTGTGGTTTTTTTATTTTTATTGCCCGGTATGATTTTGATGCTGCTTTTTTGGCGGCGCGGGCCTCCCATCCAACTTGTCATGCTGCTGACTTGTTTGGCAACGGCGGTTTTATGGTCTTCCCAGACCCAGATTACGCGATATTATATTCCTGCGCTTCCCCTGCTGACGATTCTATGCGCGGCGGTTATAAAACAATGGCAGACATGGAATAAATTGCTGGGAAGTATTGCGCGTCTGACCACCCTCGGCTTGGTGTTTTGGGGACTCTTATGTACTGCCGGCATTGCGATTCCCAGTTGGGACCCGGTGGGCGCTTTTTTAGGGTTGGAGAGTCGGGATACGTATTTGGCGCGCCGGCTGATGAGCAGCTATCATGGAATGGCAAAGCAAGTCAATCAATTGCCTGATCCTGTGAAAGTATTGCTGGTGGGTGAGACGCGTACCTATTATTTTTCAAAACCGGCGACAGCAGCAACGGTCTATGATACCAATCCCTGGATTGACTGGATTGATCGGGCGGAAAATTCACGGGCGGTCTGGGAGCGACTACGGGCGCAAGGGTATACCCATGTGTTTGTTCATTCGCAAGAAGCTGTCAGGACTCGCGGCTATGAAAAATATCACTGGAATGATGCCGCCTTACAAAAATTACGCGAACTCCAGACCTGGTATCTTAAACCCATTGCCACTGATCGGCAGCAATGGATTTTTGAAATTGTTGATACGCCTGATCTGGCGCAGCCGGTTAAGACCGGCCGGCCGTTGTATACCTATGATTCTGAGGTGACCCGCGTTGTCGGGGAGCATAATTCCCGGGTTTATTTTTATTTGCAGCAAGGCAAAATGGTTGATGCGCGGGCGACGTGGATGCGCATGATTGAATTAACACCGGACTGGTTGGTGCCGTATACCAATTTGGGGTGGTATTATTTACAGAATAATATGCCGGTCGAGGCACTTCAAATGTATCAGAAAGCGGACAGGATGGGATGGCTGGATCCGGGGAGTTACAATAATCTCGGAGTTCAGTACATGTCCCGGGGAGATCATGTCAATGCGGAAAAAAGGTTTCGTCTGGCACTGATACTTAAGCCTGATTTTGAAGTGGCAAAAAAAAATCTTGATGCTGTTTTGCTAAAGAAGCATGACTAAGTCCAAGCCGTCCGCTCCGAGCAAGCAGGTCATTTGCAATGTCTGCCAAGATGCCACTGCCGGTACGCCGGTTTTTTCAATCGCCGGTTTTACGTTGGTTCACTGTCCCGTGTGCGGTGTTTTGCGGGTCAATCCCCGTTTGGAAGATGCGGCGCTAAAAGAGTATTATGATGAAACGTATTGGGCCAGCCGGGATTCGGTGGTGCGCGGTTATTCTGATTATACGTCGGACGCGGCGAATATTCGGCGGACGTTTCGGCGGCGGATGCAGGGGTTGCTTCGTGAAAAAGCAGATGCCAATCGTTGGCTGGATGTGGGATGTGCAGCGGGTTTTTTGGTTCAGGAAGCCGGAGAAGCAGGCTGGGATGCTTTTGGCGTTGAATGGTCCGGCTATATCATCCGTCAGGCCGGGGATGAAGTTAAAACGCGGATTACAGCCGGCAGCCTCCTGGAGGCGGCCTGGCCGCAGGGATTTGATGTTATCACACTGTGGGATTATCTGGAGCATTCTCCTCATCCGCGGGAGGATTTGGAAAAAGCAGTCAGTCTGCTAAATCCAGAGGGGCGGATTTCCATTATTATTCCGGATGCCGGTTCCTGTTTGGCGAAAATGATGGGTGTCCGCTGGGAAGAGTTTAAAAAACCCCAGGAGCATCTTTACTTTTTTACCCGGTCGCAGCTGGTACGCTTGTGTCAGTCGCTGGGTCTGCAGATTGAAAGTGCATCCCGGGCCGGAAAATATGCCAGTCTGGGTTTTGCTTTTTCCCGGTTTCAATCCGGGGACGGGATTTTGTATTGGGGAGCGCGATTCGCAATCTGGTTATTCGGGGTTATCGGGCTGCTCAAGCTGGTGGTGTATATAAATCCGCAGGATAAATTACATTTAATTTGCAGGAAAAAATTTTAGCATATGTGTCTAAATTAAAATATCCAGAGTTCAACGAAATCGTACGGGATGCTTGTTTTTTCAGAAAAAAAACGCACCCCAAGTGTTTGGTCGGGCAATTGAGATCAGAATCAGCATTACCGGCTCTAGCGTATGCACACAGTGCCGATTTTTCTGGAAAAACAAGCATCCCGTACGATTCATCCACAGGAGCTTGCGTTAATTTAAACAGCAGTGATTTCTAAAAAAGTTTCTTGGTTTGCAAGAGATGAATGCTGGTATGAATTTGTAGAAGGAGACCGCTGTGAAAGTTACGGTATTGATTCCGGCCAAAAACGAGCAGGACACGATTGTCGAGGTATTGCACCGTGTTTTGCGGGAATTTGAGTTTTTTGCAGGTGAGATCATTGTAATTGATGACGGCTCACATGATGCGACGGTTGAATTGGCACAATCCGTGGAGGGGATCAAGGTCGTGCCGCTTAATCCGGGCCGCGGCAAAGGGGCGGCACTCAAAGCGGGATTGGCAAAAGCAACCGGCGATGTTATTTTAGTCCAGGATGCTGATCTGGAATACGACCCGACCGATTATCCGGCTTTGCTCAAGCCGATCCGTGACAACCAGGTCGATGTGGTGTACGGATCACGTTTTTTAGGCGCCAAAAGCGGACGTGCCTTTGGCATTTCCAGCTGGAGTTTCTATCTGGGAGGCCGTTTCTTATCGTGGTTGACCTCCGTGCTTTACGGTGCTAGAATAACGGACTCTGCAACCGGTTATAAAGTCTTTAGAACGTCACTTCTCAGGGAAATCGATTTTAAGGCACAGGGATTTGAATTCTGCCCTGAAGTAACCGCTAAAATACTAAAGAAAAAAATTTCCATTCTGGAAGTTCCGATATCCTATACCCCGCGTTCTGTTGCGGAGGGAAAGAAAATACGCTGGGTGGACGGATTTATCGCTATTGGGACATTGCTAAAATACAGATTGCGCTGACAATTAATACAGGTCATTGAAAAAGAGCGGAGGAAAGAAACTCTTGAAAACGAGTACTTTGAAAAAGAAAACAGTACCTGCAAAACCGGTTCGTAAGAAAACGGGATTAAAAATCAAGCAGGAGCCCAAAGCGCCGATTGCCTGTCCGGGTGATCCTGAGATTACACCCGCGCTCATCAAAGAGCACGGTTTGACACCCCAAGAATATGCCTCTATTGTAAAAATTCTTGGCCGGATACCGACCTATACCGAATTGGGCATGTTTTCTGTTATGTGGTCTGAACATTGTTCTTATAAAAATTCACGCCCTGTGTTGAAACAATTTCCCACCAAAAACAAGCGCGTGATTCAGGGACCGGGCGAGAATGCCGGTGTCATGGATATTGGTGACGGTCGTGCAATTTGTTTTAAAGTGGAATCACATAACCATCCGAGTGCGATTGAACCGTACCAGGGTGCGGCCACCGGTGTGGGCGGTATTTTGCGCGACATTTTTACCATGGGTGCGCGGCCGGTTGCCTGCATGAATTCACTGCGTTTTGGGAAACTCAATCATGTCAAAGCCCGCCATTTGTTTGACGGTGTGGTCGCCGGTATTGCCGGATATGGTAATTGTATCGGAGTTCCCACCATCGGCGGTGAGGTGGTTTTTGATGACACCTATTTGGATAACTGTTTGGTCAATGTGATGGCAATCGGATTTATGAAGCATGAGGAACTTGCTCTGGGACGGGCATCCGGCGTAGGGAACCATGTTTTTTACATTGGTTCCACAACAGGACGCGATGGCATTCATGGCGCGACATTTGCCTCGGATGAACTCTCGGATTCGGCTGAGGAAAAGCGGAGCGCAGTGCAGGTGGCGGACCCTTTTATGGAAAAACTATTATTGGAAGCAACCTTGGAGCTTATCCGGGGGAAGCACTTGACGGGCATTCAGGATATGGGTGCTGCCGGATTGACCTGTGCAACCAGTGAGATGGCTGCACGGGGCAAGACCGGGATGGATGTGGAATTGGACAAAGTCCCGCAGCGCGAGACCAAGATGGTGCCCTATGAAATTTTACTTTCGGAATCTCAGGAGCGTATGCTGTTGGTGGCCAAACCAGGGCATGAGAAGGATGTAAAGCGTATCTTGAAAAAATGGGGACTGCATGTGGCGGATATCGGGAAGGTCACCAATGACGGCATGGTGCGGATTCGTCAGCAAGGCAAAGTGGTGGTAGAGATACCGGCCGGCGCCCTGGCAGACACAGACTATCCGGGATATCCCACGTATATTCGTCCGACGCGGAAACCGGCGTATCTGGATAAGGTAAAGGCAATTTCTAAAAAGGCCCTGCAGTATAACAAACCGGCGGATAAGGCCTTGTTGAAATTATTGGCCTCACCCAATCTTTGTTCAAAACGGTATATCTGGGAACAGTACGATCATATGGTGAGGACCAATACGACACTACTGCCCGGTGCGGGGGCTGCAATGCTGCGGATTAAGCATACACGCAAAGCCGTCTCTGTCTCAACCGACGGCAATGGCCGGTTTACCTATTTGGACCCGCATATGGGCGGACGGATTGCCGTTGCCGAGGCAGCGCGCAATGTGGCGGTTACCGGTGCTGAACCGCTGGGTGTGACCGATTGCCTTAATTTTGGCAATCCCATGGATCCTGAAATTTTCTGGCAATTTAAGCATGCAGTACGCGGGATGGCTGAGTCCTGTCGTGCCTTGGGGACTCCGGTGACCGGCGGCAATGTGAGTTTCTATAACGAAAGTCCTGCCGGGGCGGTTGATCCTACGCCGGTTGTCGGTGTGGTTGGATTACTCGAGGATATTGATCAGGCGGTAACACCCTGGTTTAAATCAGAATGTGACTGTATTGTGCTCTTGGGTGAAACTTTCAATGAACTGGGCGGCTCCTCCTGGCTCTATGAGCTTCAGGGAATTAAAGCCGGTCCGGTACCTGTTTTGGATTTGAAAAAAGAGGTTGGCTTGCAAAAGGCGCTGGTGAGCGCTGCCCGTTCCCAGCTACTCAAGTCGGCGCAAGATTGTTCCGAGGGGGGGCTGGCAGTTGCTTTGGCAGAGTGTACTTTCCTGGGGAAAACCTGCGGTCAAAAAAATAGGGGCGCTGAACTGGATCTTCAGGATACACTCGCACTGAATAGTCTGCTGTTTTCAGAATCGCAATCACGCGTGATTGTCAGTGTTGCACCGGAAAAGCTGGATGCTTTTAAAGCGATATGCAAAGACCTGAAAGTCCCTTGTACAGATGTGGGCACTGTCACCGGAGACCGGTTGGTAATCCGGCAAAAAGGGAAGCGTATTTTATCAGAATCAGTAGTAACCCTGCGCAAAGCATGGGAAGGCGGTTTGAAGCATTATGTCTAATCAAATTGATAAACCGCGTGAGGCTTGCGGGATTGCAGCTGTTGTCAATGTGCCGGAAGCAGCCAATCTGGTGTATCTCATGCTTTACGGGTTGCAGCACCGCGGTCAGGAAGGCGCGGGGATTATTGCCAGAGATGAAAATGGGTTTACTGCGGTGAAAGGATCGGGATTGGTGGCAGATGTTTTTAATGAAGAAAAACTCGGCACACTGCCCGGGAAGACCTCGATTGGGCATGTCCGGTATTCGACCACCGGAGGTTCCGTGGAACAAAATGCGCAACCCATTTTGGTGGAATACAGCCGCGGTAATCTGGCTTTGGCCCACAATGGTAATTTGGTCAATGCCGATGCCATTCGGCATGAATTGGTCAGCAGCGGCTCAATTTTCCAAACTACCGCAGATTCAGAAGTGTTGATTCATTTGCTGTCTCGCAATCAGGAAAAGGATTTCATCAAGGCGCTTTCGACCAGTTTGGAGCAGTTGAAGGGTGCGTACTCATTTTTGTTGCTCAATGATGAGGCGCTTTATGCCATCCGCGACCCATACGGATTTAGACCCCTGGCCATCGGAAAACTGGGCGGGAATTATGTTGTGGCGTCTGAGACATGCTCGTTTGACCTCATTGGCGCTGACTATATCCGGGATGTGGAACCCGGCGAGATTGTTAAAATGAGCAAATATGGGTTGGAATCCTATCGTTTCGCGGACAAGCGGCAACAGGCGCTGTGTATTTTCGAGTATATTTATTTCTCCCGTCCGGATTCAATTATTTTTGGAAATTCCTGTTGGGAAGCGCGCCGCCGATTGGGACAGATGCTGGCAAAAGAGAACCAGCATCCGGCTGATTTGGTCATTCCCGTACCGGACTCGGGTGTCTGTACTGCGATTGGTTTTTCCCAGGAAGCCGGGATTCCTTTTGAAATGGCATTGATCAGAAACCACTATATCGGAAGGACTTTTATTGAACCCTCGCAATCCATTCGCGATTTCGGGGTGAAACTTAAATTTAATGTTGTCAAAGAAGCTGTTCGCGGGAAGCGGGTCGTGGTGATTGATGATTCTTTGGTTCGCGGAACAACCGCCCGGAAGATTGTTAAAATGATTCGTCAGGCAGGCGCCAAAGAGATTCACATGAAACTCAGCTCCCCGGCGGTGAAATATCCTTGTTTTTATGGTATGGATTTTCCAACCCGCAAAGAACTGATTGCAGCGACCCATTCAGTCGATGAGATTACCCGGCATTTGCGGGTGGATTCGGTGGCCTATCTTTCTCAGGAAGGCATGCTGGCTGCCATGACCGAGGGCAAAGACTGTTTTTGCCAGGCTTGTTTTGATGGCAACTATCCTGTGGATTTTGGCAATCGTGATGAACTCAGCGGACGGGACATTAGTGAAAAGCAACTGTCTGAAACCCGGAGCAACCGGGTTGGTTGATTTTTAGTAGGGAACGGTCGCGACCGTTCCCTACTACTGTTTATTATTTTATCCCGCTCCGCAGAACACCTCGGGCTTTTGCCCGGGGATGAATGCGTCAAATGCTTCGCGGGATGTCGCCCTGATCGGAAACATATATAGTTTTAGGACTTTCGGTGGTCGCCTGCCAAATGGGAGTGCGATGCAAGGTCAAAAGGGGTACCACGGGCTTGCCCGTGGGGCTCCATAACGGAGGCAGGAACGTGAAAAAAAAATTATCCAAAGATGCATATGCTGAGGCCGGTGTGAATATTGATGCCGGCACAGAGGCGGTCCGGCGCATGCGTGCGCATGTTCGGTCCGCACGAACTCCGGGGATGGTGACGGATATCGGGATGTTTGGCGGTCTTTTTCAAATGCCGACAGGATACCGCCGGCCGGTTTTGGTGGGTTCCACAGACGGTGTGGGCACCAAGCTTATGGTTGCGGTTGCCATGAAACGGTATGATACCGTGGGGCAGGATCTGGTCAATCACTGCATGGATGATATTTTGGTGCAGGGAGCCAAACCATTGTTTTTTATGGACTACTTTGCCACCGGCAAGCTGGACCCCAAAGTGGCGGAACAAGTTGTGAAAGGGCTGGCGCAGGCCTGCCGGGAAAATCAATGCGCACTTTTAGGCGGTGAAACAGCAGAAATGCCCGGTCTGTACCATGGCCGTGATTTTGATCTGGCCGGAACCATCGTGGGTGTGGTGGAGAAGAAGAAGGTTATTGATGGGCAGAAAATTACTTCGGGGGATGTTCTTATCGGATTGCCGTCAACCGGATTGCATACCAACGGCTATTCACTGGCACGAAAAATACTTTTTGAAAAAATGAAACTTTCTCCCAGAAAATATTTACCGGAATTGGGCAGTACGGTGGGGGACGCGCTTTTGGCTGTCCATCGGTCTTATTATCCCGTTGTCGCGCCGCTCTTGAAAAGAGTGACGCTCAAAGGCATGGCCCATATTACCGGCGGCGGTTTGATTGAGAATTTACCGCGGATTCTTCCTGCAAATTGTCAGGCAGTTATTCGGCAGGGAACCTGGCCCATTCCGGCTATTTTCAAACTGCTGGTACTGGAAGGGAAATTGGATGATACGACCATGTACCGTACTTTGAATATGGGGATTGGGATGGTGCTGGTGGTTTCTAAAATCGAGGCGAAAAAAGTCATGACATTCCTTAAGCGAAAAAAAGAGCCGGCATTTATTATCGGCGAGATTCAATCGGGGAAGAAAAAAGTCTGTTTTAAATAATTGATTTTCAGATAACGCGCTAATAAAAAAAGATTCTCTTTGTATGCCTTAAGAGAATCTTTTTTATTAATTGGCATATACAATCCTATATAAGTATTCCAGTAATGTAAGACAGATGGATAGCGAGTATTCCTGTTTTGGTGACGCGACAACCTTGATTAATCGGGAATATACCCCCGGACCCAAGAATACTCCTATTTTCATTGAATAAAAAAAACTAAAAAAATATAAAAAAAGAAACTTTTTTTAGGCGCAGGTGTCTAATTGTAAAGCCATTCGTGCTTCAGCCAAAGACACCCCTCCAACGCTGAAGCATCGCCCGGCTGGTATCCCCATTACCAGCCGGGCATTTTTATATCCGGTATTTTTACGGGACGTAGTTCGGTGATGCGGTAATAAAAATGCTCCAGAGGACATGTCTGATTTTAAAAAAGGCAAGTTTGGGTATCTGTCAAACTGGGATGATCCACTTCGTTCTTCATGTATGATACGACCGCTGCAAGCATATGAATTCCAACTCACAAAATGAAGCAGATTTTTTCAGGCATTTAAGGTACTATAGTGTGACTTTATTACCATTTATTTTCGTGCAAGGATTGTCATCATGACTACGCCCAAAGAACCATCCGCTGATCCAGAAAAATCAATCTGCCCGGTTCACCAGGAACCTGCCAAATGGCATTGCGGCCACTGCGGCGCACCCTTGTGCAAATCCTGCAAGCCGATTGCCTTGCATTACCAGGTTTTTCATCGCGAATGTGTTGAAAAGGCCCGCGATCAGATTGAGGAACAAGCACAGGCAAAAGATGAGATTGATGCACCCTCTTGGGGTGTGAAAGCAATTTCCTGGTCGATTTTTGCACTGGGTGTTATATTTTTTGGACTTGCGCTTTTTTTAGGGGGGCTTGCACTCTTTGGAAAATCCATACCGATCCGGTCACTGATGACCAGTACGGTGCCCGCCAGTCTCGATGCAATTCCCGGAAGCCGGAATATTCTTAACTGGACGGGGATTCTCGCCGGTTTGGCGGGGATTGGCGCAGTGGGGATTGGGATAGGACTTTTAAACTGTGTTCGTGCAGCCCGTTATATCCTGTTGACTGTCTGTTGGCTGGAAGTGGTTGTGGCACTGCTCGGTTGGATGGCTGTTTTGCTGCTGGGCGGCGGGTTCTGGGATATCCCTGTTTTTGCTCTGTTTCTTATTTGGTTTTTTATGCGTAAACCGGTTCGACGCCAGTTTGAAAAAGTACTATGATCCTGCCTGAAATGAAAAAAATCCCCAAGCGATCTCTGAAATGTTTTCTTTTTATTCTTTTAATTATCAATTTACCGTTACCCACTGTTGCTGACTACGATCCGCGTCTTGCAGTCTGGGTACGTCTGGGGGCTTTGGAAACCGCGATACAATCTTTGGAAGGCAGAGAGGATAAAATTTCCCGCGTACTGGTATCCGATCATTGCATTGACAAAGCCGGAGTCGGACTGGGGTATAGGGTTGGAAAAGGCGAGGCACGGGCCCATGAAATAATTGCGTGGTGTCAGGCACGCGGATTGCCGGTTTATATGGGCCTGGGGAATTACGGAGGCGGATTTTCCAATCCGAAAATTATTACACGGATGTTATCTACCCCATCGCGCCGGAGCCGGCATATCAAAAACATCAAAGCTGAGGTGGTACGCCTGGGATATGATGGTGTTGATCTGGATTATGAAAATTTACCGGCGCACAGCCGCAGGAATTTTACCCGGTTTGTTCGCGAATTAAATCAGGTGCTGCAAACAGCCGGCAAGGGACTGGATGTAACCGTGCCGCTGAAGTTCTCTTCTCCGGGTTGGCCCAATTCCCAGGCGTATGATTGGAAGCAGTTACCGCATTATGTCGGGCGGTTCAATGTGATGTGCTATGACTGGTATATCCGCAGCGGCCCCCCAGGTCCGATTATCCCGCTGGGTGTGACCAAGAAGGTAATCAAGTTTATTAAAATTTGTCCAAATCCGGAAAAATTTTGGATCGGGCATCCAACCTATGGCAATGATTGGGTCAGAAGGAAAAACAGAAAATATCGCGGAAAATACGCCGGTGCCAAGACATTTCTCAAACAGGCGAAAAAGCACAGCCGGTTAATTTCTCACCGGACCCAGCACATGGGAGGATTTGAGGTGGGGCCCTTTGCACATTATTCTTATAAAGCTGCGGATGGGGTCCATCATGTTTGGTATGGCGACCACCATAGTTTAAAGGCCACGCAGCAGGTGGTTCAGGATGCCGGTTTGGGTGGACTTTTTATCTGGCGGGCGGGTTTTGAAGATGAAAGAATTTGGGATGTGATCAATCCTGCCCGGGACGAAACGTCCGCTGTTTCTTCTTCTCAGCCTGATGGTGTTTATCATCCATCATCTTTGCCTTAGCCCGGCGTGAGCGGCGGCGTTTTTGACGCCGGATTTTTTCCCGTGCCTGTTCCAACCGGCTTTTTTCGCCTTTGATCATTTTTTCCAGCTTGTCCGCGAGTTGGCGTCTTGCCAGGAATCGATTCATGCTCTGGGAGCGCTCTTTGAGACAACGGGTTTCCAGGCCGCTGGGGGTATGACGCAGCACGACGCAGGTTGAATTTTTATTGGCATGCTGACCGCCCGGACCGCCTGAACGTGTAAAGCGTTCCTCAATATCCTCTTCTTTGAGACCCACTTCAGCCATCCGCATTTCCAGGTCTTTTCGTTTTTTTTCAGTCACTGCAAAATCAGGCATTTTGATATCTCCGGCTCGGTGTGAAATAACGATGTTAGAGTACCATGAGTGTTTCAAAATGGAAAAGGAAAATGTGGGAAACCATAGTAAGGAATTATATACTCATCGGGAATAACAGCGTTAGGGAAC
The DNA here is from genome assembly GCA_021108215.1 of bacterium. Taxonomy (NCBI): domain Bacteria; species bacterium. The sequence goes on from JAIORK010000029.1 coordinate 50,394, forward strand.
AATAACGCAGAAAAATCAGTGGCGAAAAACATGCGGGGATGCGAAGATGAGTGGAAATTTTCTTAAGGAGTTATTGTAATGACGGATATTGCCGGAATAGGAAATTCTTTAATGCTGTTTGGATTAGTCATGTTGATATTTAATATGATGTGGGCATTTATCTTTGGGATGATGCACACCCTGATGTCAATGACCGGTGGTCCTCGAACAAGTATTACCGCGATTGTTCTAATGGTGTGGGGATATTTTTTGACCTCGCTGACCATGAGTGTGTTGGTACAGAGTCGTCAGGCCATTCCGGTTGAAGGTACGCTGTACGTCATCGTCTGTGCGGTTGTTTTGCTGCTGTATATATTGGCGGACCGCATGGGCGCCATCTGGGTCGCTGAGCGAAAGTTGGACAGCAAAATGGCCGCTATAGTGAATCGACTGCATTGGCTGGCAGGGACTATTTTTTTATACGGTCTGGCCGGGCTCATCTTTTGGCCGGAAAGCGGACATATAAATCTAACAAAATGGTTTGTGGGTATTCTTCAGCAGCTGCTGGTTTTGAAATTTTTTGGTCTGGTTTTCGGCGTTTTCGGAATATTTTATATCATTCGCATGCTGATGCGTGTTATTAAATTCATCCGCATCGGTCCCAAAGGCCTGCCGCCCTTTCCGGAAAGTATGAGAAAATAAGTATAATGTCCGAACCAGCTAAAGCAGGTTTGTTGCACGATCTTATTGATTTGAAATCTGTGTTTGCCGTCAAAGGCCCCTTGGCTCAGTCCATGCCCGCCTACCATCTCCGGGAAGAACAATCAGTTCTGGCATCCCAGATTCAGTTGGCCTTGATCCAGGAGGAGCACTGCTTGGCTGAGGCGGGCACCGGGGTGGGTAAGAGTCTGGCTTATTTAATTCCAGGAATTGACTGGGCTCTGAAAAAGAAAACCCGTCTGATGGTTTCGACCCATACCAAGGCTTTGCAAACGCAACTCATGCAAAAAGAACTTCCTCATCTTTTGGAAAGCAATCTTTTTATCCGGCCGTTTAAATTTGAAATTTGTTTGGGTGCGGAAAATTATATCTGCCTGCTTAGAATGTTGCGGGCAGGAACACAGGAACACTTGCCCGGTTTTGATGACAGAAATGCTGAAGATCTGTACGCGGTGAAGGATTGGTGCGGCAATCCTGTCAGCGGATTGCGTCAGGATTGTCCCATCCCGGTCTCGGATGCATTCTGGCAGAGCACCTGTATTATCAATGATTTCTGTTTGGGGCGTCATTGTCAGTATTTTTCTGAATGCTTTCTTCAGCAGGCCCGGCAACGGCAGCGGGAAGCAGATGTGCTGGTGGCCAATCACTACCTCTTTTTTTCAAATATTGCGGCAGCAGGAAAATTGCTGCCGGATTTTCATGCGGTGGTGATGGATGAAGCCCATAAAGTTGAGGATGTGGCGAGTGCCTTTTTAGGGGATACCGTAGGTGAACAGGAAGTGGTACACCTGCTTTCGGAAGTCGGACGCAGGGGAAAAGGTTCGTTTTTGGAAGCGCTTAAATTTTTATCAAAAGATCACCAGGAAAAAATTCGTCAACTTACCGCACAGATTATTGGCCAACAAACAGCTTGGTGGAAAAAGGTTGGGGCGCTTTTGTCCGGGTATTCCGATACGCTTCGTATTCAGGAAAAACCGGATGACCTGGATGGGCCGGAGACGGCCGCTATGCTGGAATTGGCGGAAGTGTTTGGTGAGGTTGGGAAATCTGCGGAGAGCGATGAGGAAAATAAGCTGTTGGGATTCTACGAATCATCTTTGCGCAACACAGTTCGTGTTTTAGAAGAATGGTTTGAACGGGATTACGCTGATTCGGTTTACTGGATTCAACGCCAGAAAAATTTCAAAGGTGAGTACTGCCGGATTAATATAACGCCGCTTGACTTAAGTGAGAAACTTCACGCACTGCTTTTTGAACCCATGGCAAGTGTTGTACTCACTTCCGCCACGTTGGCGGTAAATCGGGATTTTTCTTATTTTCAATCGCGGCTGGGCATCCCCGAAGCGCGGGAAATTGTTACAGACTCGCCTTTTTCTTATGAAGATCAGGCGGCGGTTTATTTGCCGAAAAACATGCCGGACCCTAAATTGAGTGAAAAGTATGAAGATAGGGTACAAAATGAAGTTGTTGAACTGATTGATTGTTTTGGCGGCGGTTTGTTTGTTCTTTGCACCAGTTATCGGATGATGCGCAATTTGAAGACGGCCTTACAGTTTTTGACAGGGCAGTACACGATTTTAACCCAAGGTGAGAAGCCCCCCCGGCAATTGCTGCAACTATTTATAAAGGATAAAAATGCGGTGATGCTTGGGGTGGAAACATTTTGGCAGGGGGTGGATGTTCCGGGCGAGGCGCTGCGTTGCGTTGTGATTACACGCTTGCCGTTTGATGTGCCCACCCATCCGGTACATCAGGCCAGAGCCGAGTATTTAAACGAACAGGGTGAAAATCCATTTATGACTTATTCTGTACCCAGGGCGGTATTAATGTTGCGCCAGGGATTCGGGCGTCTGATTCGGCATCATCATGACCGGGGTGTGGTGGCAATTATGGACCCGCGTGTTCAAACCCGGGCCTGGGGTAAAATATTTCTGCAGGCCTTGCCACGGTGTGAACGGTTGTGTACACTGGAGCAAGTTAGGGAATTTGCGAGCGAGCATTTTCCCGGAGAAGTGGAATAGTTATAGACTGACAGTCTAGAGTGTGTTTGGCAGGTGCGCTGAAATGAAAAACCACAAAACTGCCGGAAGGCTGCTATGTCTTTTTTTCGTCCGAAAGCAAAAACCCCGGATGAACTGTGGTGAGTGCTGCTTGGCGGATCGTTTTGCCTGACCAAGTGATTGCTTCGTCTGAAAAAGAAAGACATAGCAGTCCTCTCGACAGGGGGGAATTAATTTACTGTTTTAGGAGGGGTTATGAATCACGATCCAAGTCCGGTTGCATTTGGACTGGTTGTCATGGGGGCTTTATTTAGTTTGGGACGGGAGATGATAGCCAAAGGCTACATCCGGATGTATAGGTGGATCAAGAAAAAAGAGACCGACAACCGGCTGCAAAAGGGTGTTGAAATTTATCTCATGATGACCGGTATGATTTTTACAATTGTTGGGTTACTGGGAATGTTCAATGTTATTCGTTTTTAAGGGGCTTTTTATGGCAATGAATTTTTGAATAAAGCAGTCGGGTGTTCAGTTAAGATGCGATTTTTTCTGCGGCGTGTATAAGGGTTGCCTCGGCTTCGATGGATAAAAGATTGGAAATATTTTGAGAGAGGTCCTCCAGTTCGAAGGGTTTGGTCATGTATAAATCCGCCTGAAGAATATAGAGTCCCTTAATTTTGGCGGTGAACTGTGTTTTTGCGGATAAAATGATCACTCGCGTATTTTTTGTGTTGACATGCCCTTTGACGCTGTGACAGACAACCCAGCCGTCTACTTTGGGCATCATGATGTCCAGGACGATTAGATCCGGTGTGAATTCAGCAACTTTTTCCAACGCTTCCAGTCCATCTGCAGCACCTTTGACCTGATACCCTTCCGCGCGAAGTTGGTAGGCAATCATTTTGACAATATCTTCTTCATCATCAACAACCAAAATACGTTTGGAGGCTTTGACCTGTCGGAGGCATGGTTGATTGGATTGGGGAAATAGGTTGATCATATAACAAAGCCTCCAAACGTAAACGTGAGGTGTTTCGCGATCTATTCAGCGATAACCTGCCTAGTAACGGCAGTGTTCTAATTTTCTTAACTATTTTTCGCCCTTTCACTGTGCCTCGGCAAAGACGGCACAGCGAGAAGGCGAAAGTTTCCGGAGGACGGAAAGGAAGTCGGAGGAGTCGGCTCATATCGGAGAAAGTCTCCGGAACGATTAATATGACGCTCTGCGAACTGCTGCGGAGTTGTCATGGGTTTCAGTTTTTCTTTAAGTCAGGGCAATGGAGCGTCCCACCTTTCAAAATTTTTTCGGTTGGGGCAGCAGAGACCTGATGTGGATTACTGTACTTCAACGCCAACCCCGATTTCCCAGCGTTCCACCACCTGGACATCAGCCGGATCCGGTGTATCCAATCTGGGATCCGTCGGGTGCCAGCGTTGCTCGCTGCAGCCAACGAAAAACGAACCGGCAAGAATGATTACCAAACCAATAATTTTAAGTTTTCTGATGGGTTTCCAGTCCATATCAGAGCCTCCTTGTAGCATCGATTGAGAGTGCGGGCCGCCTCCAAAGAGCTTTGGAGGTGAAGCCTCATGCCGGGGGGGTGGAGTGAGCTTCATTTTCCAACCCGCACCCTCAATTTGTTTTGTTGCTTATACACAATGCATATTGCGTACCAAGTTTTGCTGTTCGGGTGGATATAAAAAAATAGTTGGAATAGACGGTATAAATACAAAAAAATAATAGTGACTATTTAGATGACAAAAATATTGAGCAAACCATTCCCTAATTAATTTACTTGAGTATCCAAAATGGGATACAGGAAACCCCATAGAAAAAAATACCCAGCTTAGCGCGGGATTGTGGAATTGATTCCATTGATAAAAAAAATTTACCGCAGAGGCGCAGAGAGCGCCGAGGGGAACCAATAGGGTGAAGCGAAAATGGAAATGATCCTATAATAAAAGTAAAAACTCTATGTACTCGGCGTCTTGACAGTGGAAAAACTAAATGTCAGAAAAGACCTAATTTAGCTGGAATTTTGGCTTGACAAGCGAAATGAATCCTAGGATTATGAACATCAGTTTTTTGGTTTTTACCAATTCGATCATTCCGAAAACCGCATGGGGAAGGTCTGGAAATGGGCAAACAAATTGCAGTGATGGCATCGGGTGGCGGCTCTAATCTTCAGGCATTGCTGGATGCATGGCGGAGTGGGAAGTTGGGTAGTGCAAAAATCAGTCTGGTTGTGAGTGACAAACCGGATGCCAAAGCGTTGCAAAGGGCAATTACCTGTGATGTGGCGACGCGTTTTTTTGATCCTGCAAAATATCCGGAGCGCGGCGCATATGACCGCGCGTTGATTGATGTTTTTAAGGAAAAAAAAATTGATCTGATTTGTCTGGCCGGCTATATGCGGATACTCACGTCTGTGATTGTCGAACAGTTTCCAATGAAAATCATGAATATTCACCCTTCGCTTCTGCCGGCTTTTGGCGGTGCAGGGATGTATGGCCGTCATGTGCATCGTGCAGTTATTGCCTCAGGGGCCAAATATTCCGGCTGTACGGTCCATTTTGTGGATGAGGGCACAGATACCGGACCGATTATATTACAGCATGTGGTGCCGGTACTGGACCACGACACACCGGAAAAACTTGCCGAACGTGTGTTGATTGAAGAACATCGCATTTACCCGCGAGCTGTGTCATTGTTCTGTGAGGGATGTCTTGCGATTGAGGAAAAACGCGTCAAAATAATTGAAAAAGCCTAATGATGATTAAGCGGGAGGCGTAAAAGTGGTTAAAATCAAGCGAGTACTTATTAGTGTGTCTGACAAAACCGGTATTGTTGACTTGGGAAAAGGTCTGGCTAAACATGGTGTGGAGATGCTTTCTACCGGCGGGACATCCAAAGCGTTGAAAGAAGCGGGTCTGGCAGTCAAGGATGTCTCTGAGGTGACTGGATTTCCGGAAATGATGAACGGCCGGGTGAAAACCCTGCATCCCAAAATTCATGGCGGCTTGCTGGCTTTGCGCGAAAATGAGGATCATATGCGTCAGCTTAGGGAGCAGGCAATTGAACCGATTGATATGGTGGTGGTCAACCTCTATCCCTTTGCCAAGACGGTTGCCAAACCCGGGGTGGCATTGGCAGAGGCAATCGAAAATATTGATATTGGCGGCCCATCCATGATTCGTTCCGCTTCGAAAAATTATCGCAGTGTGGCGGTGGTGGTCAATCCAGCCAGATATGCGGCATTGCTTGAGGAGATGGATGCCAATGATGGGCAGGTCGGGGATAAAATCCTCAGTGCACTTTGCATTGAGGCGTTTGACCATACGGCTGAGTATGATGCCGGTATTCACCGTTATCTTCAGGATCAACTGACCGAAGGTGAGACTCCGGCGTTTCCTGAGACGATCCGGTACACCTTTCACAAACAACAAGCACTCCGTTATGGAGAAAATCCTCATCAAGCAGCGGCGTTTTACAGGCAGGCCAATAATGAGAGTGATGAGGCGTCGGTTACCAATGCCAAGCAGTTGCATGGCAAGGAACTTTCCTTTAATAATATTGTAGATATTCATGCTGCCTTGGAGATAGTGAAAGACTTCACAGAACCGGCAGCCTGCGTGATTAAGCATACCAATCCTTGCGGGATGGCCATTGGTGAGGATATTACAGAGGCTTACATCAAAGCTTTTGAAGCGGATTCGCTTTCTGCTTTTGGCGGTATTGTCGGGCTCAACCGCCCTTGTACCAAAGGCATTGCAGAGAAGATGAAGGATATTTTTCTGGAATGCGTGATTGCACCTCGATTTGAGAGCGAAGCACTGGAAATTCTCCAGGCCAAAAAAAATATCCGTCTGATGCAGACCGGACCGATCACCAAGCCCAAGACAGATCAATCCTGGCAGACAATGGATCTCAAGCGAGTACTGGGCGGATTGTTGCTGCAGGATAGAGATTTGGGCGGCGTGACAGCGGATGATTTTAAAGTTGTCACCCAACGCTTGCCGAATGAAGCGGAACTTCGGGATCTTCTTTTTGCCTGGCGGGTTTGTAAGCACGTGAAGTCCAATGCCATTTTACTGGCAAAAGACGGGGTCACCTTAGGAGCGGGTCCGGGCCAAACCAATCGGGTCGGTGCTGCGGAAATTGCCACACGTCAGGCTGGTGAAAAAGCTAAAAGCGGTGTTTTAGCCTCGGATGCTTTTTTTCCGTTTCGCGACGGGATTGATGCTGCCGCCCGTGCAGGGATCAAAGCGGTGATCCAACCCGGCGGTTCAGTCAATGACAAGGAAGTTATCGAAGCGGCCAATGAGCATGGTATGGCAATGGTCTTCACAGGTATGAGGCATTTTAAGCATTAATCAAGGATGGTGCTATGGATAACAATCGGCGCATTGAATACCGGATTATGGCGGACCTGATAGTCAATGACCTCGCATTCACCGGGAATATCCGGAAGATTCAAGGCTTGATCCGGGAATTATCCGCTTCGGGCTGCAGGCTTGATTCATCCGAGGATCTGGAGATTGGGCAGGAATTGCTCATGGATTTTATGTTGGATGAAAAGGAAAAAATTGAGCAGGTTAAAGCACGTGTGATCCGGCGGCTTTCTCAGCGGAGTCGGCGTGTGGTGGGTGTCGAGTTTTTAGAGTTGCCTGAAAAATTGCAATATAAAATTCGAGAATTTATTGTCTGGAAGGAATCGCAGGGGGAATCACAATGAAAATTCTGGTAGTGGGCGGTGGCGGCCGTGAATACGGACTGGTCTGGGCTGCCAAAAAATCCAAAGGCGTACGTGAAGTTGTGGCTGCTCCCGGCAATGCCGGGATTGCCGAAATTGCCCGTTGTGTGGATGTCCCTGTGGATGATATTGAGGGGTTGGTCAATCTGGCTAAAAAGGAAAGGCCGTATATGGTATTGATCGGGCCGGAAGTTCCCTTGACACTGGGACTCACCGACCGGCTTCAGGCAGAGGGGATGGCTGCTTTTGGTCCTTCTGCGTCGGCAGCGCGTTTGGAGGGCAGTAAAACCTTTGCCAAGGAATTTATGGCCAAATATAATATCCCTACTGCCAAGTATACTGTTTGTACCAATGCGCCGGATGCAGTCAAGGCATTGGATGACTTTGGCATTCCTGTGGTGATTAAGGCAGATGGATTGGCTGCTGGCAAAGGGGTCACGGTCGCCTTGACACGTGAGGAAGCGGTGCGGGCAATTATGGATGCCATGACAGAGAAAATTTTCGGGGATGCCGGAGAGCGGGTCGTCATTGAGGAATATTTGGAAGGCGAAGAAGCGAGTATTTTGGCTTTTTGTGACGGCAAGACCGTTGTGCCGGTGGTGGCGGCACAAGACCACAAACGTATTTTTGACAATGACGAGGGCCCCAATACCGGCGGTATGGGCGCTTATGCGCCGGCGCCGGTTGTCACGGATGCATTGAAACAGCAGATACAGGAAGAAGTTTTAGAACGGACGATGGTGGGTATGGAAAAAGAGGGGTCGCCCTATAAAGGGATCTTGTATGCCGGATTGATGATTACGGCGCAGGGGCCCAAGGTGATTGAATTTAACTGCCGTTTTGGTGATCCCGAAACACAAGTGGTGCTGCCGCTGCTTACCGTTGATCTGATACAAGTAGCAGAGGCCTGTTTGCGGGGCAAACTGACTCCGGACTTGGTGACCTGGGCGGATGCCGCAGCAGTCTGCGTGGTGATGTCCGCACCTGGGTATCCGGGAGACTATCCCAAAGGGTTGGTGATTAGCGGGATTGAAGAAGCGGAAAAAATGTCAGATGTCATGGTGTGGCATGCAGGCACCCGCCGCAGCAACGGAGACTGGGTTACCAGCGGCGGCCGTGTGCTGGGTGTGATCTCAGTCGATCAGACCCTGTCTAAGGCAGTGGAAAAAGTATACCAAGCAACAGAGAAGATAAAATTTGAAGGCGCACATTTTCGTAAGGATATCGCCTATCGTGCTTTGACACGCATAACAGATTCCGCTAGCAAATAAGTGTAGGTAAATGCGTGTTTGGTCTGAAAACAAAGAATACTCGGTATGTGTGAAAAAGTGTTGGCAGGTCGTGCACGGAAGAAAAGAGTATCAAGGAGGAACACGATGCAGGAGAAAGCTTTGGTAGGTATTGTTGTTGGAAGTGATTCGGATCTTCCGGTGATTCAGGAGACGGTTAATATTTTAGAATACATTGGTGTGGGGTATGATATCACGATTGCTTCCGCCCATCGCTCACCGGCAAGGGTGCGTACTTGGGTACAAGATATGGAGAAACGCGGGGTCGAGGTTTTTATTGCCGGTGCCGGTGGTGCGGCACATCTGCCGGGCGTAATTGCCGGAGAAACCATTGTTCCGGTGATCGGCATTCCCATGCCGACGCTTTATTTTAACGGTCAGGATTCTTTGCTCTCGATTGTTCAGATGCCTTCCGGGGTTCCGGTAGCAGCCGTGGCGGTCGGCAAGGCCGGGGCGACCAATGCCGGTTTATTTGCAGCCCAGATATTGGCCGGAAAATATGCTGATATTGCCAAGTCGTTGAAGAAATTCCGTCAGGAACTCTATCAGGGTGTGGAGAAAAAAGCCGACAAGCTTGAGCAGCTTGGGATTGATAAATATATTGATACGATGTAAAGAATAAAAGATATATTGAAGAACATCCTTTTAAGCCGTTCAACGCGTAGTATAGCCGACCAGAATGCTTGTTTTTAAAGAAAAAAAACGCACCAACACAAAATGGGATGGATAAAAGTAAAGCATATCGGCAATGCCGGCTCTAGCGAGTGGATACAGTATCGGTTTTTCTTTAAAAACAAGCATTCTGATCGGCTATCGAACAGGATGTTTTTCAATATGGGATAAATTTATTAGGCAATGACACTTTTTTAGGAATATGCTATACATAGTTATCTCAGCTTTAGGGAATTTCGGAAATGACAACTGCCGGTGTTCAAAAGAAAATTAAAATAATGATTGAACGGGTTGTTGAAAAATACCATCCGATAAAAATTATATTATTCGGTTCTTATGCACGTGGCACAAACACGCGTGACAGTGATGTTGATTTATTGATCATCATGGAGCATGTTCGGTCCAAGCATGAACAGCAGATTGCTATCCGGATGTTGCTGCAAGATGTTGGCGTTTCTAAAGATATCATTGTTACATCAAATGATGAATTTCGGCGTAACAAAAATATCATTGGAACCGTGGCGTATCCTGCGGCGCGAGAAGGTAAAATTCTTTATGCCCGATAAAAAAGATGTTGAGAAAGTTGTTAGGCAATGGAAGAAGAAAGCGGAACACGATTTGAAAGTGGCTGAACACACACTTGAAATCCAAAGAGATTGTCCGACTGAAATAGTGTGTTTTCATAGCCAACAATGCGTCGAGAAATATTTAAAAGCTTACTTGATATCCATCAACAAGCCATTTCCCAAAACACATGATATTGAACAATTGCTTTTGCTGTTTCCGAAACAAATGTCCTTTAATATATCCTCGGAAGAAAAGGCCAGGCTGACAGAGTATGCAACCATAGCTCGGTATCCAGGTGATATTGAACCGATTGATGTGGCGGAGGCTGAAAAAGCAGTGCGGTTGGCCAAACGAATTCGCCGGCTGGTAAAGAAATTAAAATGAAATTGGAGTCCCGTTTGGTGTGGAAGAATGGGGAGACTCGGGAATTGAATGTAATGGTTGGAGTTCGGTATTTAGAGATGGAGCGTAAGTGGACATGGAGATAATAATTGGTGCTGTTATTAGTCCTGTTATTGCAGGTGCATTTTACTTCGGCATTGAAATTTACAAAAATCACAAGAAACAATCAGAACGAGCAGACGTAGAAAAGGATCGGCTTGATGCGATATGTGGGAAATGGGAGGGTACTGGAACATTTTATGAGAAACAGGAGCATGGCGTTATGAATTTTAAAATTACTTGCCAAATTGAGCGAAAAGGAAAAATATTTAGAGGCTCAACTAATTACACGTCTGACGTGACGAACTTAATGCATAAAATATATGATGGGAGCTATGACGGTAGATATCTGAAAATGTTTTTTAAAAGCACAAATCCTGCAGAATACCACCAAGGATATATAGTATTGGAAATGAATGACAAGGGGAATAAATTGTCTGGTAAGTATTTATCCAACGGTATAACTTCCGAGAAAATTATTAGTGGGAAAGTAGAACTCGATAAAAAAAGTTAATTCATCTTCCCGAACTCCGGCTTACGCTAGTATGACTGTAAATGAGTATGTTCTCTTGGTTAACAACGCGTGTTTCTCTTTTGAATATTTGGAATTCTGATGCGGCCTGATTTATCAATATGAAATGAGTTGACATATACTTTATTATTAGTGTATTTTATGTACATAAAGATGTATGATATAGTACATATATATGTACTATATCAGCGCACCATGGTTAAGGTTTATACACAAAGCTTCCAGCCAAGGTTCGCAGTTATAAAATTGGAGCGTACTTGAACTACCGGATAGGGCAAAATGAATTATTAGCTGAATTAGAGGGATGGAATTCATTTTTAAAGTGCAAGGTGCATTTAATTGCATGCGGCGGAACAGCCTTAACATTGTTGGGAATCAAGCCGTCCACCAAGGACATTGATTTTATGGTTCCTGAAATAGCGGAGTATAAGTATTTGCTGACCACACTGGCGGATTTGGGATATCAGCAAACGACAGGATCAGGGATGACTCGGGGTGGAAAGTTTATTTTTGACCTGTTTTGCGGCAATAAAATACATACCACAGAGTTGTTGGAGACGCCATTAAGGGATAACGGAAATGTTTTTTATGAGGAATTCACTTTTATTTATTTAGGAATATTGAATTATTATGATCTGATTATCAGTAAGCTTTTCCGTGGGGCACCGGTTGATTTCGATGATTGTCTTATGTTGGTCAAAGCAAACAGGATAAAACTGATATAACCGCGCTTAAGGAACGTTTTTTGGAAACTGCGATGTACGATGTCTCGGAAGAAAGAATTGTTCGCAATTTGGAGTGTTTTTTGAAAAGGGTGAAGGAGTAAATCTGTGAAAAATACTGATTTATTACAGCGGTTGACTAAATTGGGATTTCCTCTGTTTCATGTGGATGATTTACAGGCAAATGAAACAATTGCGGAATTGGCGAAGAGTCATGATGATCGCTTGTGGGAAGGGTTCCCGATTGTGCTTGCCAATGCAAGCAAAGACCATCTTTTTGATTTTGACACAACCCAAACTATATTGAAGAATAAAAAAGACTATAATGATTTTTATTCACTTTTTTTGATCTCCTTAGCACTTTATAAACATATGAATTTAAAAACTTCCTGGATCAATGCGCTCTATGACAATATAAAATTTATTGATGAAGAAAAAATAGACTTCATTGTTGCTCAGTTGGCAACCAGAGAGAAAATTTACATTGCTGAAAAATATCTGGAACCCGAGAGACTTGAAAACACTTTTAATAATTATTTTAGTCAAAACACGATTCGTGACAAGCAAATGAAAATGGATTATGAGGAACTTTCGCTTGAATATGCAATGTCTAAAATATTCACTGCCCGTCAGAAAGAAATATTTTTGAAACGTGCTCATGGTAAAAAAATGACAAAAACCGAGCGGGAATATTATTATCGCGTGATTAAAAAAAAAGCTGTAGCTTTAGCAAATAACGACCTGCATATTTTAGCCCGAAAGGCTATTTCTTGAGAGGTGCGGTATACTGTACCCCTACAGTTATTTTAAAGGGAAAATATGAACCGAAAAACAAAATCACCCTTCCCGCCGCTGCGTGCCTTAATTTTTGATATGGATGGAACGCTTTACCGCAGCAGTGAACTGAACCGCCGTTATGATGAATCCATGGTCCGGTTTTTGTCCCGGGAACGCAATCTGACCTATTCGGAAGCCAAGTACCTGTTTGAAAAAACCTACTGTATGTTAATTCGTAAGCTGGGGCGCATGCCTTCTAAACTTTTTACACTAACCCAGCTGGGCGCGTGCGACCGGAAATGGGCGCGTCTTCACGGTGCCAAAGTACTGCCCGGAGAAATATTGAAATTTGATCCCCGACTGCGCCGTGTGCTGCATAAACTCCGGGAATCGTTCCAGCTGGCCATTGTGACCAACAATCATGCGAAGAATATGCACGCGACTTTAGGCGCCCTGGGTATTGATGATTGTTTTGATTATGTGGCCTCACTTACTGACAGCGGTATTTATAAGCCTTCATCCAAATTGTATGCGATTGCAGCCAAAGCCATGTCAGTGGATTATGCTTTTTGTCTTTCAATTGGGGACCGCTTTGATCTGGATCTTGCACCTGCCGCAGATATCGGCATGCATACTCTGCTGGTGGATAAAATGGAAAATATTTACCAGCTTTCGGAAATTTTGCACAATGCGACTGCTGAAAAAATTTCTATCAAGCATCCAAAGTTGGCAGGCCCGGCGATTAATCAGGCTGCCGCGCAATTGAAAAAAGGGCGGTTGGTGGTGATTCCGACAGATACGGTTTATGGTCTGGCTGCGGTACCGGAGCGTACGGCTGTTGAACGGATTTTTCGTGCCAAAGGCCGTTCGAAAAACAGCCCCATTCCTATATTATTAAGTCATCACAGGCAGGCTGAAAAAATTGCAAAGGTGAGTAAGACGGCGAAAAAGCTTATGCAGCTGCACTGGCCCGGTGGCTTGACTATTGTACTGCCCGTGAAAAAAGGTTCGAAAATGGGTGTGTTGGCCGGTGGCGGACGTACCGTGGCCCTGCGTGTGCCGGATCATTGGGTCGCCAGGCAGGTAATTGCCAAGGCAGGCGGTGCTTTGGCAGTAACTTCAGCAAACCGTTCCGGCGAGCCGGCACCTGTCGTTGCCAGGCATATTCACAAAAAGATAGTTGCATTTTCGACGGTTTTATTAGATGCTGGGATGTGTAAGCAAAAAAAACACTCCACGATTGTGCGTGTAAGTAATCGCAAGGTAGTTATTTTACGTCAGGGAAGCATTGTGCTTTAACTTGAAGTTACATAATTTAAGTTGAAGTGTTTGAATGGATTTTTATTTGTACGCAAAGACATAAGTGGGAAATCACAGGCAGTCAAAGGACGGCAACCATGTCTGCGAAAAGAAAATATGATAAACACACCCATCTGATGCTACGGTTTCAAAATGGCGATGAGAGTGCTTTTAGAAGTCTGCTCATCAGCTATAAAAACCGTGTCTATGCACTTTGCTATCGTTTTTTTCAGAATCAAGCAGCTGCGGAAGAAGCTTGTCAGGATAGTTTTCATAAGATCTATGTTTCGCGCGATTCCTTCCAGCCGGAAGGCGCTTTTGTCATCTGGCTTTTTGCGATTGTCAATCAGGTGCTGCAAAGCAGCCGCCACTTGGGCGGGAATCTTAAACTTGAGCCTGTAACCCGGAAAAACCTCAAAGCATATCATACCCAATCCATTGAATCGCAGACCACAATCCGACGCGCCATGGCAGCATTGAGCAATGAGGAGCGGTTGACCCTATTACTTGACCACTGGGAGAAACTCTCTATTCCTGAAATTAGTGAAATTTTAAATCGTAATCCTCTGGCAGTTGAGTCTATTCTTTTTAAAGCCAGGGCCAAGCTGCGTATCAAGCTGGCAGCTTATACCGAACCGGTTGGTGTGAGGTAGGTATGGACTGTAAAATTTGCCGCGAAAATATCCATGATTTTATAAAAGATAACCTAAGCCGGAAAGAAACCGGGCAAATGAATGCACATTTGGATTTTTGTGCGGAATGCCACCGCGAAGTGGCGCAAGAGCGTAATCTCTCCAGTATGATGAATCAATGGGAAGTCCCCAAGACCGGTAAGGGATTTGATCTGCGCTTAGATGAGCGTCTGGCGCAAGAACGCAACCGTCCCCACAGCTGGTTCCGCCGATTGTTCTCTGTGAATTAAATAATCCAGATATGTTTATATTCCGAGTTGCTTTTTGGCCCAATCAGTAATAACTTGTAACCCTTTGCTGGCAATGGGAGCTTCATTATATGCAATGACTGCATTGGTGGCGGAGACTTCGAACCCATCTGGTTTGGCAATTCGGAAAAAGCCAATAGCGGGAACCGTATAGGTTACTGTTTTGATTCTGCCTTTTTCACGCCTGCCTGTAGAATGGGGATTATTATCAGGATTATGCTCAGGGAAGATACCACGTAATTCTTTTTTTTGTTTTTCCCATTTGGTATGATTAAAATCGCTCTCTAACCAAGCAGCCCTGCGCGCTGCCATCTCACATTTGAGCTGGGCGCTGCCGATCATGACAAGCTGCATGATGCCCATGATAAACATCGTGAAAAGAAACATTACCAGCACCAGTTCAACAAAAGACTGGCCTTTTTGCGAGCAGATTAGCTTTTTCATGCCAGGGAGATAAGCGCTATTTCCCAGTTTTCGCTTGCCGGTGTAAAAACAATTTTCACCGGCAGGGCCGGTCCCTTGCCGCCCAAGACAAGGCGTTCTTCTTGGGGATGCCCCGGCTGCTTGATCGCTGTTTGATAAAAATTCATCATGGGACGCGGCAGGGGTGATTGCATGACATGCATGCCGGTTAATTCCTCAACGCGGCAGTTGAGCAGTTCAAGCGCCAGGCTGTTGGCTGCGATAATCTTATTGTTGCGGTCAATCGCCAGTACTGCATGCCGCATTTCAGAGAGTAAGAGTTCGGCAGTATGCCGGGCACTTCCGCTTTTCGCTGACTGACTTGTTGGTTGGATCTCGGCCCGCCGGCGAGGATCTGTCAGGTCATAGCGACGCAAGCGCAGCAATGCAAAAAGCGCAATCAAGAGAGACGCGGCAATAATCAGGATATAAAAACGTACAGAGAAAGCATTGGAATTCTGGACCAGACCGGTCTCATCGAAAAAAGCACGGAAATAAAGCTCGTCATCATGCACCATGGGAACCAGGACGATGGTATACAATCGTCCATCCTGCTTTGTTCGGCTGACTTCCGGTGAGACCGGGCGGGGACCTTTGTACGGTTTGGTCGCCTGGCTCAACATGTTGGGATTACTATGCAGAATAATCTTGCCGGTTTTTTCAAATACCGCGCACTTCTGGAGTTGGGGATGCGTCGTGCGGCTCTCCTTGAGCACGGAGAGTGCCGCCAAATCATCTTCTGCTGTCATCGCGCGGCTCAGCTGGTTGGAAAGGTCCTGCGCAATCTGGGTTTTATATTTTTTAGACTCAGCTTTGAATTGATTTTTGGAAATGCCGGTTAAATAACTCATCGCACTCCATTGCAGGATAAAAGCGGCAATGAAGATACCAAGACCAATGGCCAAACGAGGGGTGAGCATTTTCTGCATAAAGCATCCTCCACTAAAATGATTGTCGCTGCATACCCAGATGTGACCTATCACGTCCCGGGTTATTTTTCTTGCTTCGATGGTAAAAAGTATTATATAGTTTGATTGAAAAAAAAACAACTTATGTGCAATAAAATCACAATATATCAGTCTAATGTATTAGACGTAGAAAAACCTATTTCCATGCATGGGAAAATAGATTATGATAATTAAACGCTTGATAATTGAGGAAGATGCCCAAGCCATGACCGAGTATATCCTGGTGACTGCCGCGATTGTGCTGGCTTTGACCGGGGTTTTAGCTGCCTGGAAACTACCCATTGCCAAGTATTTAAACAAAATGGCACAGGTGCTGGTGAAAACGCGATAAATTGTTTTAACTATAAAATATCGAGGTGATAGAGATGAAAAAGATGTTGAAAAAATTGGTGGTAGAAGAAGAAGCGCAGGGCATGGTGGAATATATCCTGATTATTGCGGTGGTAGCTTTGGTGGTTATCGGCAGTATCCGGTTGTTTGGTTCGAGATTAAGTACATTATTTACAGAGAAAGCAGATGAATTAGTGGATCAGGCCAATCCTAAATGATTCGGTCCTGGAAAAATTAAATGAAAGATGATTTTTTGATGAAGTCTGTTTAAGCTATTGAGCAAGTACGCTGCCAGGATTCGGATGTCGGCATTTTTCGCATTAGGTTTCATCATCAGTTTTTATGTTATACATATCCCCGTCCTGGGTAATGTCCTTTGGCAGCACACGCGCTCAATAGCTTGATCAGGTCATTTCGTGGTTTTTATATCATCACACGATCCAGACCTGTGCGCATTGTTTCTCTGCTTTGCTGCAAAGGGGCCATAAATATTACGGGGACATAAAAATAGCAGCCTGCAATGAGTCGCCGGTTGCTGAATAAGCCTGCCAGGCCATACCCCAGCAGCGTATTTGTTCAACAATACACACAGGTCTGTTTTATTGTGCTGGCGCGAACACAATGGGCAGCTTGCCCGGTAAGCCTGTGGATTTTTATATACAATTATTTGAAAATTAATTTATAAGGCGACTCTTTTGGGACTATCTTTAGAAATTAGTATTATTTTAAGTATCATTTTGGCTATTGCCGTTGTGACAGATCTTCGCAGACACAAGGTCTATAACTGGCTGACATTTCCGTCTTTGTTGCTCGGACTGGCTTTGCATACATCGTTGCAAGGCTGGTCCGGGCTTTTTTTAGCATTGCTTGGATTGGCTGTCGGGTTATTCGTTTTCCTGCCTGCTTTTGTCTGGGGCGGAATGGGGGCCGGGGATATTAAATTAATGGCAGTGGTTGGGGTATTCACGGGTTGGCAATTTACCCTTAATACGGCGGTGTATGCGGCTCTGGCCGGGGGCCTACTCGCAATCATTTTTTTGCTGGTAAAAGGTGAACTCTGGAAAACCCTGAAAAATATCGGCCGCTTTATCCGTTCCTTAATGGTTCCTAAATTAGTTGTTGAGCCGCTCTCGAAAAAACATCCTATGCCGTACGCGATCATGATTGCAGCCGGTGTTGTAGCAGCCTATTTTCTTCCGCCATTGCTTGAGTTTTAAAAAAAATTATAATCCCATGATTCCCGGGTTTTTGGGATAGACGACCGTGAAGTTAAGTGTGATCTCTTTTTTTTCACCCGGCGCCAGGTCAATCAACCATTGCAACACACCCTCACGGTCCTGGTGTTTTTTTGTTTGCGGTTTGGGATTTATGTCAACATCCTTGACCTCGATTTTATCAGTGCGCGAGACCGGGATCGTATCCAACACTTCCAGTTGAACCGTCCGGTCTTTTAAATTTTCCAGTGTGATGGTAAAAGAGAGCTCGCGTACAATGGATTGGCGCTGGACCATGCCCAATAATGTTTCTTTGACCTTGTCTTTTTTGGATTCGCGTTTCACCTTGATTTGACGGTCGGCACCTAAGCTGAATTGAAAATCCTCACCAGGTTTTTTATCCGGAAGATAAGTTTTTCCAATATAGCGGCTTCCGAAATGAACATTGAGATAGCCGGAGAGCAGTTCGCTGTCTGCTTGGGAACGGCAGACGAGGAAAGCCAGCGTATTGGCCTGGGGGACCACCCGGTAGAAAAAATCACCTGGCACGGATTTTGTCAGGAGCGGTAAAATGGTCTCCTTGTCCTGGGACTCAATATCCAGTGCTTGAGGGAGTGAATACTCAAAAGCCAGCGGTAGTTCGGTTTTTTCAGTTTCCAGAAATTCAGCCTGTGGTGCCGGCGCAGACATGGCAGGTGCGGGTTCGCAGCATTCGGCGGCATCCATTTCATCATCATAGTCCATCGATTTTTTTTCCTTGCGACGGGCAGCACGGTCCATGGATGGAGCTAGCTGCTGCCGGTAGACATCAAGAATCCAGGAATGGATGTCCGGCAGCCCAATTCCCTGCATGGGAATGACATTGGAGATTGCCAGTTTGGCAGCCAGCCAATCCTCGCCGGTTTGTTGGACAATCCGGGAGAACATGGTTAGCGTGGGTTTTTTAAGATCATTGGGGACATTGATTTTGTAAAATGGCTGCCAGCCGGCATCATAAACAATATAACTTGCTTCCAGCTCAATTGTTTGCTCCTTGGCGGCATTGAATAAAACCTCAATGACCCGCTTGCTGTGGTCGCCTTGGCTGCAAAGGGATTCACGTGCATGACCCAGTGCGGTGAGTTCTTTGTTGAGTGCAGCCATTTGGATTTCGAGTTCCTGCCGTTTTTCATTTGATGCATTAGCATTTTTTTCCAGAAAAACAAGCGTCTCTTCCAATTGGTTTGCACCCGGCATCGCAGTCTTAAGATCTTTGGGGATTTCCGATTGGGAAAAATGAACCACAGAATGAAGGAAGGCATCGCGCTGGTCGATGACATTCCGGCTTTTTTCTAAACGCCGGAGTACGGTGCCTTTTTCCTCGATTTGTTCATCCAGTTTTCGGATATTTTCCTGGGGTGCTTCCGGGAGATAGACCTCGCGGTATTGGACGCTATAGATTTCACCTTCGCCAAATATTTTGGCTGAGACGGAGTCGCCATCGACATTGCAGGCTTCAATATCAATCAATATTTCCTGGAGTCCTTTTTTGAGAGTGGTCTTGGCTTTGCGTGTGACCTGGGCTTGATTGGTGAACAAAGTGACGGATTCAATAATTGATTCCAGAATTAATGGTGTGATGGTTTCCTGAGCAGGCATGATGATGAACCTCCAAAATAATTTTGAATACAACATTATCCCAGAACATTATTTTTTACGCAATGGCTATGTGTCTTTGGGGTTGGTTACTGTATATCGTGTGGTTTTGTATTGTTACCATTTCGGCGTTTTCTGTTGAAAAAAATGTGCGCGCCAGGGCGCGTTTTTTATAGATATGAAAAAAAATGAAATAATCCGCATGGAATTTTATCTAAATAAGTCCAAATAACCAGAACTTCGCAAAACACTAAAAAAATATGGGAGGCGTTTAAAAATGAGAAACCAGATAGTGGCAGTTTATTTATTGGGGATTTTGCTTACAACCGGGTGTGGGAGTAATGGCCGCGATGGCAGGGATGGTACGCATGGGGATGTGTATATTGCATATTCCTGGATGTACAGCCCTTTTTATTATTCATCTACTGATCCCGGTATTCCGGCACCAGGTTTAATCAATAATCAATATTATCTTACCTCTCCCGGCACATACACATATACCTATCGATCTTGGGATGATTCCATATGGACAGGCACTTATTCACTGAGCGCCAATTCGGGGGAAAAAGGAACTAAGGGCGAAAAAGGCGGATTCTTTTTTCAAAAAGGCGCAGATGGGAAAAATGGTGCAGATGGTGCAGATAACTACTACCAGCTTTATTGTCCGAGTTATGGTGCGACCCTGTATAAATGGACCTACTCGCATTATTCCAGCATGCGTTTGAAGGCTGAATTGCAAAACAAGATTGAACGGGAAACGAATATCCGTGGTGAAGCACCGCTATCGATAGAAATGCGTAATCAATTTAAAGGGTTGCGTTTGGAATAAAAAGGGAAAGGTGATGATGTGATGTCGTTTTGCTGATCAAATCCCCCGGTCTTTTTAATCACGCTTATACGGTTGATCATATGGGTTTTTATCCGTATGATACTGACAATGTCATAATCATGGGGGACGCATGAATTATTTAAAATATTTATCAATGATGGCCGTATTTTTCATTGCCGGATGCGGCGGACAGGCGCCGATGACATTTTTGACCATTGGTACCGGCGGTGTGACCGGGGTTTATTATCCGACCGGCGGGGCGATTGCTAAATTGATCAACCAAAAATCCAGTGACTATAAAATCAAGGCCACTGTCGAATCCACTGCCGGATCGGTGTATAATGTGAATGCTGTTTTAAGCGGTGATATTGAAGTGGGGATTGTTCAATCAGACCGTCAGTATCAGGCCTATCACGGGGTGGCGGAGTGGGAAACGCGCGGTGCCCAGAAGAAATTGCGTGCTTTGTTTTCCATTCATCCAGAGTCAATTACCTTAATTGCTACTGTGAAAAGTTCGATCACTCAGGTCGGGGATTTGAAAGGAAAAAGAGTGAATTTGGGAAATCCCGGATCAGGACAATTACAAAATTCCAAGGATACCTTGCAGGCATTTGGGTTGACAACAGATGACATCCGGGCGGAATACGTCAAGGCTGTAGAAGCGCCGGGTTTGTTGCAAGACGGACGGATTGATGCTTTCTTTTATACGGTGGGGCATCCGGCAGGGAATATTAAAGAAGCGACTTCAGGCAGAATCAAAGTGAACATGATTAATATTACAGGCAAGCCGGTTGATGCGCTGGTAAAACAATATTCTTATTATGCCAGATCCATTATTCCCGCAGCCTTATACCCGGCTGTAAAAAATGATACTGATTGCCGGACTTTTGGTGTGAAAGCAACCGTGGTTTCCTCTGCGGATGTCGATGAAGCCATCGTTTACGCCATTACCAAAGAAGTGTTTGGGAATCTTGAGGCGTTTAAGCAAATGCATCCTGCTTATCAGGTGTTGACCAAGGAAAATATGCTGGAAGGACTGTCAGCACCTATTCATTCAGGTGCAATGAAATATTATAAAGAAGCCGGCTTGGATAAATTTATTGATCCGGAATCGGTTGTTGAATGATTCAATAAAAATGTATTATGGGGGGGCAGACATACGGCATCCGGCATTCGCCGGACAAGTTCGCCGGACAAGCATCGGTCTGTCCCTGCGATATGGAAATTAATATGAATTTTGATCGTTCGTCATATCACAAAATAGCGATTGCCACGCTTGCGATCAGTTGGGCCTTGTTTCAATTATCCTTAGCCAGCTGGCTTATTTTAGACAGCATTAAAATACGCGCGCTGCATCTGGCTTTTGCCTTGTCTTTATTATTTCTCACAATCCCGTTTAAAAAAATAAAGAGCAAACCGCCGGGAGAAACAACACTATTTCAACCAACCTGGCGTCATTGGGGCTTGGTCGTGGTTGCAAGCTTGGCAGCATTGTACATTGTTATTGATTTCAATGGATTGTCAACACGAATGGGCCAATTGTTTATACGGGATATCATTGTTGGTATGCTTTTAATTGGCTTGTTGCTGGAAGCCACCCGGAGAAGTCTTGGCCCGGCATTGCCTGTGATTGTGCTCTTGTTTTCCATCTATGTATTTATCGCACCTTACATGCCGTCTATTTTGGCAGCCAAAGGTGTATCGATCAATAAGTATATTAATCAAACCGCATTGTCCTATGAAGGTATTTTTGGGATTCCCTTAGGTGTCTCGGCAACCGTGGTTTATTTATTTGTATTACTCGGCGCCTTGCTGGACAAAGCCGGTGCAGGGCATTACTTCACCAGCTTGGCAGTGGCTTTGCTGGGGCGCTATAAAGGCGGGCCTGCCAAAGCGTCGGTGGTTTCCAGCGGCCTTTCCGGCATGATCTCCGGGTCCAGCATTGCCAATGTGGTGACAACCGGGACATTTACCATCCCACTGATGAAGCGGGTGGGTTACCCGGGAGAAAAAGCGGCGGCCATTGAAGTGGCTGCCAGTACCAATGGCCAATTGATGCCGCCCATTATGGGTGCGGCAGCCTTTATTATTGCCGAGTATGTAAATGTTCCCTATTTTGATGTGGTCAGAGCAGCTGCGATTCCGGCATTTGTATCGTATGTCGCTTTATTTTTTTTGACCCATTTGGAAGCCAGCAAGCTGGGAATCAAGGGATTGCCGGTTGACGCATTGCCTCGTTTCAATGAACATTTTAAAAAAGGCGTACATTATTTGATTCCCATTGGAAGTTTAATTTATGAATTGATTGTATTACGCCGTTCAACAGAATCAGCTGCGTTTCACGCGATCATTATTTTAATTGCCATTATTATCTATCAGGAAATAAAAAAATCCCTACAGCAAAAAAAGAGCGTGAAAGCCGGATTGCTGAATGCCTTGCTTTTGACCGGCCAGGGGATGGTACAAGGTTCAAAAAATATGATAGGTGTTGCCCTGGCCACTGCCGCCGCCGGCATCATTGTGGGTGTTGTAGGACTGGGTTTGGGCAGCATGATTACCCAAATCGTTGAAGTACTGGCCATGGGGAATGTTTTTTTGTTGCTGCTTATCACAGCGATTGCCAGTTTGGTGCTGGGCATGGGTCTGCCAACCACGGCAACTTATATTGTGATGGCATCTTTAACTGCACCGGTGATTGTTCAGGTCGGCGGAAGTTATGGGGTTGTGATTCCTTTGATTGCAGCGCATTTATTCTGTTTTTATTTTGGCATCTTAGCAGACGATACGCCACCGGTTGGCTTGGCCGCATATTCAGCAGCTGCCATCGCCAAATCCGATCCGATTAAAACCGGCTTGATCGGTTTTTTGTATGATATGCGAACCGCGATTATTCCGTTTTTCTTTATTATGAACAGCGAATTACTGCTGATCAATGTCACCGGTTGGTGGTATGGGATGGTTGTTTTTGTCATGGCCCTGCTGGGTGCATTGGCATTTACCTCATTGCTGCAGGGTTGGTTGATTGTGAAAAATGAATGGTATGAATGGCCCTTTTTGGTGATGACCACCATATTATTATTTCATCCGACAAGTATTGTTATGTTTCTACCGCAGGGTTTGCCTGTGAAAATAATAGGGTACGGCACAGGATTATTAATTTTGGCTGGAATTGTTTTTGGCCAAAAGATGAGGGGCCGGAGGCAGGGCGAACCTGTTCACTTGTGAGGAGGGATTCGTGATAAACAGACATAGGCGTAACATTTAGTTAATATCAATTTTGTTTAAATGAAGTAATACAGCCGATACTATGACCGGTCGAAATACTTATTTTTAAAGAAAAAAACTTGTCCGGCGGATGCAGGACGCATCATCAATAGGGATATCGTCATAGTGGGCCATATCGTCGAAGTTTGCTTGGTTGTGTGCTGATAGTGCCGGTTTCTCTTTAAAAATAAGCATTTTGACCGGCTTGGCAACAGGATGTTTTATGAATCGGGAGTAGAATGTATAGATGATTGTGGAGTATAGAGATATCAAAATGAAAGATGAGCCGGTCCTATGGGATATGCTCTATTTAGCGCTGTATGTTTCGCCCGGGCAGCCGTCTTTTTCCCGCAAAATACTCAAGGATCCGTCAATTGCCCGGTACGTGGCAGGGTGGGGACGGGCTGGTGATGAAGGCTTGTTGGCCTATGCAGGTGATAAGATACTGGGCGCGATCTGGATCCGGTTGTGGCCGGAAGATGCGGATAAGGGATTTGGCTTTGTTTCTCATAAAATTCCTGAGGTCATCATGGCGGTTTTGCCTGAGCATCGAGGGCTTGGTGTGGGAACTACTTTATTGGATAAGTTGATTTCTCAAGCGCAGGTGCGGTATTCGGCTTTGAGTCTGAGTGTTGCTGAAAGTAATTCAGCGCAGCACCTGTATAAACGTTTTGGATTTGTATCAGTTGAAAAAACAAGTGATGCTTATATCATGGTTAAAAGATTTTGTTGAGACCTTTCTTGGGAACGGGGTTGGTTTTAAAAAAAATCTAATGAAATTCATTAGATTTTAAATTATATCAGAGCAGCAAAACAACCTTACCTCGTTTTGTCCCTCCCGGTCCTTCCACAATGTAGATATAGGTTCCGGAAGCCACGGCTGCACCGCGGCGGTTCCTCAGGTTCCAGACAATTGACGTACTGGGATCGTTTTTTTCAATTACTTTGACCAGTTGTCCCGTGATGTCGTAAATGCGGATTTTTACCTGGAGAGGGAGATTGGTGAACGTTACCCGGGGAGTGACACTATCTTTGGAACGGTACGGGTTGGGGTACACCACGATCCGGGATATGTCAGTAAACGGCAGACGGGTCGGTGTGATGGTGGAGGTCTGCGTGATGCTGGGTGTCGCAGTTGCTGTGCGGGTTGGCAGCGGGGTGGAAGTAACCGTTGTAGTCGGCGTTATCGTACGGGTTCGTGTCACGGTGTAGGTCGGAGTAATCGTAGAAGTGAGCGTGATTGTGCTCGTAGGTGTGGGCGTGAAGGGCGGCGTATGGGTACTCGTGGGTGTGATGGTGGATGTGATGGTGATGGTGAACGTGGGGGTTGCGGTCGGTGTTACAGTCGCGGTCGGTGTCGCAGTCGGCGTGGAGGTTAGTGTTGACGTTTGCGTGATCGTCGGGGTATGACTGGGGGTTTCCGAAACAGTAGCGGTAAGGGTGATGGTTGGTGTGGGACTGACAGTTGACGTCAGGGTGGGTGTGGCGGTGATGGTCGCAGTGGGTGATGACGTGGCGGTGAGGGTCACAGTCGCAGTAGGTGAGGCGGTTGGGGTGAAAGTCGGTGTACCTGCGATGGTTGAGGTGATGGTCGGTGTGGGGGTGAGCCACTTGTATTCATAGAGCAAAGTATCGACTGAACCTACATAAATTTGGTTTTCTGTGCTGCCATTCCGGCCCGGTCCCACAGCGATGGAAAGCAAATCATTGGGTGACGGACTCCCGATGTCCAGTGGAGCACTCCAGGATGATCCTGACCAGGTCAGCTCGTAAACATGATCGCCCCGCGTGGCGGCATACAGGCGCGTGACCCCGTCGCTACGGCCGTCGCCAATGGCCAGCCCGAAGACACGATCCATGCCGCTGGCAATAATCGTCGCTGCTTCCCAACTGGTTCCATTGTAATAGCGTTCATAGATTTCTCCGTCCTGATCACCGGCATAAAGGTAAACAACGGAAGAACCGGTACGAGCCGTACCCATTGCAATAGATAAGACCTCGTTCCCGCAATTGATGTTCATACCGGTAGCACCCCAAGATGCCCCATTCCACTGGTATTCCCGCATAAAATTTGCTTTGCTGCCGGCATAAAGGTAATTGTTGGTATCGCCGTTTTGGCCCGGCCCCACTGCGATAGATTTGACTTCGTCACCCATGGTGAGAATTGAGGTATGCGACCAGCCGCTGGAATAAGTGAATTCGTCGACCTCGCCGCTCTTATTGCCGGCATAAATCCGCTGTACGCCGTCATTGCGAGCGGCGCCAAGGGTAACGGATTTGATCTCATCATTGGTTGTGCCCGCGCTGGTTTCGCCCCAGGAAGTGCCGTTATGAAAATATTCATAGAGGACATTGTCTTTGTTGGCAGCCATAAGCCGTGATTCACCGTTATTCCGGGCGTCGCCGAGTGCGATCCCGAAAATTTCATCATGATTTCCGGTCAGGACGAACCGGTCCCAAGAACCACCGGTCCATATATATTCATAAGCGTAATTATTTTTATTTCCTCCATAGACCGCGCTAATTGTATTATTGCGTCCCTGTCCTACAGCCACGGACATAAAATCATCACTCTCGTTACCGACCGTGGTAATTTGCCACAACGCTGAGGAGGCGCTGGGGAGAACCAATAATCCGATTAAGGCCATGAAGAATAATTTTTTTGTAGTAAACATATAAGACTCCTTAAATAAGACTATCTATTAAGTTTACCATTGATTCTTTCATAATTAAGAATATAAAAATATATAGATATATGAGAAAATTAAAAAAATGGCCTAATGGTAAAGTGTTGAATTTTATGGACACAGTTTGATCGCAGGGTGGTCATGATGATGAAAAAAATAATAGTTCATTTTGTGCTGTGTTTGCTGGTTTCAGCGGCGACCAGCCATGGTGCCACGACTTGGAAGTGGATTGCTTATGGAGATACCCGGACCAATGATATAGAACACCGGCAGGTACTTGATGCCATCCAAAACAGTTCCGCTGGTTATGCTTTTATTATCAATGTCGGCGATGTGGTGGAAAACGGCTGGAATCAGACGCAATGGGATACCTGGCAGGCAGCCTGTGATGATGAGCTGGGAGGGACCCACCAGACCCAGACGCCGCCGGCATATATGTCTGCGCCGGGAAATCATGATGATCTGGGGACTGGCGGACTTACCAATTGGAACACCTATCTTTTCGGTCAATATCAGCAGTATGGCAATGACGGAAAATATTTTGTGTTTGATTATGCCAATGCCCGGTTTGTGGTTTTAAATTCCGAGGAATCACTCACGTCTTCCCAGTACACCCTGCTCATGCAGTCCATTGGAAATAATCCGCAAGAATGGCTGTTTGTTTTTTGGCACCGGCCTATTTTTGATTTTGGGCCCAAAGTCTATGAAGCAGCCATTCATTCAACCTGGGGTGTTCCTTTGTATCAAAATGGGTGTGATATTATTTTTACCGGGCATGCACATTATTATGTCAGAACTGAAAAATTAGGGCTGGACGGTAATCCCAATCCACCCTTGGATGCGACTGCCGGCACAGTGCAAATTGTGACCGGGAATAGCGGGGCGCCATTGTATGCTGTCGATGAAAACCACGATAGTAATGGATACATGGTGGCTTATTCATTTGATGAAGACCAGGCTGCATTTCACGGGTACACCGAGTTGAGTGTTACCGGGACGAGTATGGTGCTGCGGCATATTCGGGTTGATGGAACGGTGATGGATACGACGACATATACCGCAAACCCCAAGCCGCCGACTTTTACAGTAACACCTACACCGACTTTGACGAGTACGCCGACAAGTAGTGCTGCCAGTACACATGTGATTTTACCAGCAACCGATACGCCAACCCCGACGAATACCTATACACCAAGCCATATTCCGACATCCGCAGTTTCGCCGCCGCCAGTGGACAGTCGGGTTACGCGAGTCGTTTTACTGAGCAATCCGAGCAGAAGTATGGTGAAGTTTGTTTTACCCGGTAATATTATCGGTAAAGTGGATATCGGAATATTTAATATTACCGGTGAAAAAATAGCGGATTTAACCCACAAGAAAACGGTGAACAGTGCAGAAGTGTTGCGGTGGGAATGTGAGCACGTTACTTCCGGGATCTATTTTGCCGTGATTAAAGTGGATACTGTATTCAAAGAAAGGCTGAAATTTGCGATTGGTAAATTACGCTGACCATTCTACATGATTTGTTGTATGTGTCCAAATTAGAGAATTAGTGGTCAATTAGGAATGTCCTGAAAAAATCAGCATCCAGGACGATTTAGTGACAGTGGACAACACAACAATGATAATTGGCATAGCGCTCATGTTTACCTGATATCCCGCCTATGCGGCTGTCGCCGGGTTGATTCTGGATCTTCATTTTTTTTCGAAACAATGTATAATAGTTCCCTTTGAATACTGTTATGAAAAGGACCGTTTTTTATTATGATTAAAATTGCAGAATTGAGCAAGTCCTACGGGCCACAGGTGTTGTTGGACAAAGTGAGTTTTAATATTAACGAGGGAGACCGTGTCGGTCTGGTGGGACGCAACGGCAGCGGCAAGACCACTTTGTTCCGTATTTTATTGGGCAATGAGGAACCGGATAACGGTGAGGTGGCAATTCCCAAGGATTACACCATTGGTTATTTGGAGCAGCATCTTCAATTCACACAACCGACTGTTTTGGAGGAAGCGTGTCTGGGATTGCCTCCGGACAAGGAATATGATCACTGGCGGGTGGAAAAGGTGTTGTTCGGGTTGGGTTTTACGGAGGAAGATATGCATCGTCCGCCGGGCGAATTTTCCGGGGGATACCAGATCCGGCTTAATCTTACAAAAACCCTGGTAGGGGAACCGGACCTGCTTTTGCTGGATGAGCCGACCAATTATCTGGATATTGTTTCAATTCGCTGGCTGGAAAAATTTCTCCGGGCGTGGCAAAGAGAGTTTGTGCTCATCACCCATGATCGTCAGTTTATGGACGCTGTGACATCACACACGCTGGCAATTCATCGCTGTAAGGTACGCAAGATTGAGGGCAAGACAGCGAAGCTGTTTAATCAGATTATGCAGGAAGAGGAGATTTACGAAAAAACCCGGCGGCACGAGGAGAAAAAACAGAAAGAAACGGAAATATTTATCCGGCGCTTTCGGGCCAAAGCACGGCTGGCCGGGATGGTCCAGTCACGGATTAAGAGTCTGGATAAACAAAAAAAAATGGAGCAATTGGATAAAATTTCAGATGTTGAATTTTCTTTTCCCAATGCTGAGTTTCCAGGACAGGAAATGCTAAATACCGAAGAGCTGGGTTTTGCTTATGATACCGCGCTTCCCTGGTTGATCGAAAAACTTAATTTCAGTCTTGGCCCGAGGGAAAGGATCGCAATTATCGGGAAAAATGGCAAGGGGAAATCCACTCTGCTCCGTTTATTAGCTGGAGAACTCACGCCGAATACCGGGAGAATACGTCAGCATGCCCGTCTGGAAGTGGGTTATTTTGGGCAGACCAACATTCAGCGGCTTAATTCGGAAAACACAATTGAAGATGAGTTGATTACCACGGATCCGAACCGGAGCCGGGAACGCGCACGCTCCGTTGCGGGTGTGATGCTGTTTAGCGGTGATCAGGCTTTGAAAAAGATCAGTGTGCTCTCGGGCGGTGAGAAGAGCCGGGTGATGCTGGGGAAATTGCTGCTTAAACCGACTAACCTTTTATTGCTGGATGAACCCACCAATCACCTTGACCTGGAAAGTTGTGAATCATTGCTGGATGCGATGCAGGATTATGCAGGTTCGATTATGCTGGTAACCCATGATGAGATTTTTTTGCATACCCTGGCGGAAAAGCTGATCATTTTTGATCGTGATCGGGTTTTATTCTATCATGGCCGCTACCAAAATTTTCTTGAGGATATTGGCTGGCAGAATGAGGAGATACAAAAAGAACCCGGCATCCGGCATCCGGCATCTGCCGGACAAGTTACGCCGGACAAGTTACACCGGGCTGGCCCGGCCATATTCAGCGTAAAGGTAGACCAGGCGCCAATACCGGAAAGAAAAGAAATTTCTTCCGGGGAGAAAAAAGCGCTGCGTCAGGCCCGGGCAAAGTTAAACCAGGAAAAATCGAAAGCACTTCGGCCGGTGGAAGCTAAAGTGAAAAAGACGGAGAGTATGATTGATACCCTGGAGATGGAAATTAGCCGCAATAATGACCGCATGGTTGAGGCCGCCACCACGGGGGATACGCAGGCGATTGCCGAACTGCCAAAAAAAAATAAAGATCTTCAGATACAGGTGGATTTTCTTTATAGGGAACTGGAAAAAGTCCATCACGCGCTGGATGTGCAGGTAAGGATGTATGATAAAAAGATGAAAGCGATCGAGGCTGGATAGCCTGTTTTTATTACATTTTCTGCAACTTGATCTGTCGGACAAACACTGATTAAAAAAAATCCGGGATTAACAATACCGTTTCACCCGCCTTTGGTCTGCATTTGATAAGGACAAAAAACCTTCGAAAAGTAAAAAAAGTGAAATATAATATGCATTATTTGAGTCTAATTTTTATAGTCAGAATAATGGGTGCGCCAAGACGTATGCGGAGGATACCATGTTAAAAAAAGATGCAATTCATGTCATGATTATTCGTCTGGAAATGGATAAAAAAATAAATTTTTCAGTCCTTTTGTCTTCCGATGGGTCCATCAATCGGATTGGGACCGGACTCAAGGATAATGATGATTCGACGATGTATTCCGGAATTTGCCGCGAAGATTTGTTTTTGAAAATACTTGAATATGTGCCGGATGCGATTTTTGATAAGCAGGGAAATTACGAGGTTAAAGACCGCAAGGGGCGGTGTTGTGAGATGATTTTTTATTTTTCCAATCAGGCGGAGAGTGAGACGGCCCGTTTTAGGTTTATCTACGGCTCTGAATCCATGGGGCCGCCCCTGCCTTTCGTGCAGCTGTTTGCGCATGCCCGGCAGATTACAGATTCCTGGTATTTGCGTCAAAAAAAGGTTTCGCAGACCATGGCGATGAAGGGCTAGCCAATCCGTTGGAAGCCTAATCCACATAAAAAAACATGGTTGTTTTCATTGTTGCAAAAGATTCAAAAGTTTTTTTGATTGTCGCTTGTGCGCAAGATCTAGCGGTGTTTGATTATGGTTGTCCGGGAGTGTGGTCTTGGCATTGGAGCGCAGCAGTAATTTTATCAGGCGGATATAACCATGCCGGGTTGCGATATGCAATGGGGTTTGACCGTTGTGATCAGCGGCATTGATGTCACTGCCGGCTTTAATGAGATAAGCGGCTAAACGCCGGTTGTTGCCGTGGCATGCCAGGTGGAGCAGCGTTTCCTTGGTTTTCGGCAGGAAACTGTGGATGGTTTGTTGGGTGTGTCTCAGGGAAATTTTCATTGTTTTGGGAGAGGCATAAAAGGCCAGGATAAAGGGTCCGGCAGTTTGCATTTTTGAAAGGCGTTTGACTACTTTGTTGTATCCAAGTTTTCCTGCCTTGTAGGCTGGTAATAAATCGATACGATCAACGGGGGGGGAGGTTTTGGCGCCTTTGTCGATGAGCAATCCCACAACATCGGCCCAACCTTGCATCGCCGCAAGTTCGAGGACACTTTCTCCGTTCGCAGCTTTATCATTTGGATTAAAATCACCGAGAATTAATCTGAAGGCAATCGCTTTGCTCCCGTGGCGAATTGCAAGATAAAGCACGGAACGCCGGTCTGCATCTTTGAGAGACAGGTCGGTACCCCGGGTAATCAACCAATCCGCAGTTTTGAAGTGCTGGTTTTCCAGCGCGACCAGCAAGGCTGTTTTGCCTTGGGCGTTTTGTTGGTTGATATTCGCGCCCTGGGTCAGTAATTTTTTAAGTGTTTTGCGGTCATCCTTGGCAGCAGCCTGGTGGAGAGGCGCGGAAAGAAGATCAGATCCCCCAAGCGGTGTTTGGAGACTAAGCAGTGTGAAACTAAATAATACCGTAGCAAGCAGTTGTCTGCTCATTGAAACCCCTTTTTTCAAAAGAAACCAGCCAAGAGTATTTTAGGATAAAATGAAAAAAAATGCAAAAGAGAATACCCGGGATGGGTCAGGGTTGCTGCTTAAACCGGGAACATACAGAGATGCAACAGGTTCCCGGTTTAAGCAGGGCCTTCCCGGCGGGGAGTGAAGGAATCATTTGTGCGGTTTGGGGGCCGGGTATCGGGAGTTGGGAGAAAAAGTGTGTTCGACATCGCTTGCATTCTATCCGGTCTGCTTTGGTCAGGTGAATGAAAAATTGTTTGTAATTCCGGGTGTGTTGCTGCTTTTTTTATTCGTAAAGCAATGATGAGATTTATGACAATCCCGCCAAAGGAACCTTCATTATATAGTACAGGCCGTGACCCGGATTGACCAGATGACGAGTGGGTGTTTAGACGTACTTTGTTGGTTTTTTTTTCTTCATTCACAAGGTTGAACACCATAGGCGCAGTCACATTAAAGTTCTGTAAATAGAGCTCAATGGCATTACTAAAGTTTTTGGTGAGATTTAGCAGGGTTATCATATCCAATCCCTCCTTTTCTGAAAAAGCCGGTTGATTTATGATGGTAAGCAATAATGTTCTAAAATAATTGACACCGGATAATAGAAAAGTATTTATTGTTTTTAATTATTTTTGTTAAAAGTAAGAAACACAGTAGTTAGTTGAATCGCCCTAAACACTTATTTTTAAAGGAAAAAACGCACCGCAAGCAAAGATGGGACATTAGGTGACGATATCGTCAAGTCCGGCTCTAGTGTAGTGCATCCAACACTTTTTGTGTACTATGCCCGCAATGACAAATGTAAAGTTATTTATGACGCACTACACTATAGTGTATGGGTACAGTATCGGTTTTTCTTTAAAAACAAGTGTTTAGGGCGAATAGAAAACAGGATGCTCGATTAATTTGGACGGCAATGGTTTTCAATATGTTAGCCGTGAATTCCCCGGATTTCAAGTCGGGGACATTTCGTTTAAAAAGCGAAATGCGGAATAGTAATAATGATTTTCTACAGATCATATCCAAATACCCGCTTTTCAGAGCGGGAAATTGAATAAAAAAATAAATGTGCTGGAATAGTGTTGAAATAGGCTTTTTCAATGACAAACCGGAAGGCGGGGCGTAAAATAACAAAAAAAGAATGAGATTATTGTGGAGTGAACCATCCATGGTGATAAATGTTGGTATCAGTGCCTGCCTTTTAGGTGAAAAAGTGCGCTATGACGGCGGGCATAAGGTGGATCATTATTTAAAAGAAACATGGGGTCAGTATGTTTCCTGGTATCCAGTCTGTCCGGAAGTGGAATGCGGTCTTCCGGTTCCCAGAGAACCCATGCAGCTTATTCGCAGTCCGGAGGGCATTCGACTTAAAACCCGAAAATCAGGCCGGGATCACACAAAACGCATGGGAAAATGGATGGAAGAGAAACTGGTGAAGTTGGAAAAAGAGCCGCTATGCGGGTTCGTGTTCAAAACCAAATCGCCCAGCTCCGGTATGCGGGGGGTAAGAGTCGTTGAAGGCGATAAAATTTATAACAATGGCATAGGGATTTTTGCACAAGCATTCATGCTGCTGTTCCCCCATTTGCCAATAGAAGACAATGCCCGTTTGCAGGACCCTGCTGTAAGGGAGAATTTTATGACCCGGGTTTTTGTTTACCACCGTTGGCTGGACTATATCGTAAATGACCGTTCCGTAAAGGGTTTGATGGCTTTTCACTGCAGGCACAGATTGTTGCTGATGGCACATAGTCCGGACCTGGTTCCCAGGTTGGGGCGTAGGATGTCAGCTTTGACCGGAAAGAACGGGGAGGCGGGAGCCCACTTGTCGGCTGGGAGAAATCAGCTGAACCAAGCCGTGTTTATGGATTATTTGGGGTTACTCATGCAGGGATTGTCCATGCGTACAACGATTAAGAAGAATACCAACGTTTTATATCATATTTTAAGGTGTTTTGAAAAAAAGTTTTCTATGGATGAAAAAAATGCGGCCGTTGAGGTCATTGAAAATTATTATCGCGGTGCTATTTCCCTGGTTGTTCCCGTGACGCTGCTTCAGCATCACTTGCGCCGGTATCCGAATAACAATTTGACAGGTCAACACTATCTTCATCCCCAGCCGCTGGAATTGATGCTGCGTAATCATGTTTGAAAAAAGTATTTTTTTGGAGCGGGAGTGAAAAAAGATTTGGATGGATTTTAAGTGAAAAAATTTACGGGGAGGGGATTCACATGCATCAATTAATTAAATGGCAGAAATCAATGAGTGTCCATGTTTCGGAATTGGATGATCAGCATAAGGAAATGATTTCCATAATTAATAATTTGTATTTGGTATTAAAAGAAGATGCGGATGCACGACGCATCCAGGACATTGTTTCTCAACTGCAAACTTATGAAAAATGTCATTTTGAAGCAGAAGAGGCACTCATGGTGCACTGCGGTTACCCGGGGTTGGAAGAACACAAAGCGATGCATGCTGTTATGCAAAAAAAAATGGCTGAATTTAAAACGGGGCTGGAAAATGGAGATGTGCTGCCTTTGGTTAAATTACTTCCTTTTTTGGTAGAGTATTTGCATGATCATATCATTAAGCAGGATGGAAAGTTTGCTGAGTTTTTGCGCCGCCATAAGAGTTGCGCTAAACAATTGCCGGATAAGTTCCCGGAAAAATCCACCTGATTGACAATTCGATTGGAGAATTGTTATGATGGGTTTAAAGTCCACGCTGGGAGGTGGGGAATGACTGCGATTTTGAAAATTGTAATGGTTGTCACGACTTTATTGTTTTCCGGTTGCTATTTCACCTCGCTTCATCCCGTTACAGAAAATCCGGTTCCGGGTTCTGACCCGGCATTGTTGGGTCTTTGGAAAACAGTCGCAACGCAGTCGGATAACTCGCAGGAAGAAAATTATTTGCTGTTTATGGAAGAAACTGATGGACACATTCTTGTTGTGTTGATGGAGGATTATTACAGGTTTTCAGAAATTTATCGCGGGTTTATTTCCGATGTGAATGGAGATAAGTATTTAAATATTAAGAAGGTCAAGTCTGACGAAAAAAAGCATGTTCGGCACAGTGATACCGGCTACTTTATTGTGCAGTATGAAATTACTGAAGGATCACAATTAAATATTCGGACACTGCGTGAAGCGCAGATTGAGAAAGCGGTGAAACAAAAGGTCCTTGCAGGCAGGATTACCCGGAATCGATATACGGATGATATTCGAATAACGGCGGCGTCGGAGAGAATTGCCGCCTATTTGGCATCACAAACACTCTCGGAATTGTTGGAGACCACTAATATGATTACCGCGAAAAAAATCAACGAACTTCCTGCGGAATTAATAAGAACTGAAAATGAATGAATATTTTGATAAATGAGTGTTCCGTGTCCGGCCGGATCAGTTTCGCGCCGGCCTGATAATCGCAGCGGTTTAAAATATAAGTCTCGGGAGAGCATTGTATTCGACAAAAGGAAACAGTGGTGGGCGCGTTACCCATTGCAGGCAAGGACGGCGCATGAAGATTGCACAATTAACGGATTTGCATGTTTCTAAATACGGTATTCGTATGACCCAGTTTAGGAAAATTGGGCGCGACCGCGCAGCCCGGGACAAAGGATGGCGGACAGTATGGAAGTCCGACGGCTGGCGGATTGATATACGTCATGCCGAACGCCGCTTGCGATTTTATGATGCGTTGCGCCTGGTTGATGATGATGGGTATATTCATGAGATTATAAAAGTGAAAAACGGTGGTACGGTAGATGCCGTGCTCAAAAAATTACATCATCGCAGAGTTATCCATAGTCGTACTTGTCATGCTTATTTGGCAAAGCATTGTCCAACCGATAAAACCATTGAATATCTTTTAAAAGAAGATCCCAACAATGAAAACATTCAGTTTTGTGCTGTTGCAAAAACCCTGATGAAGGATAAACCCGATTGGATTATTATCACCGGCGATGTGACGGATGACGGTGTTGGCTATGATCTGGTACAAGCCGGTTTTCAACAGTATATTAAAAAAAAGCGGCTTGTTTGTATTCCAGGCAATCATGATATTTATGCAACCTCGCCGGTTTTTAAGGAGAAGCCGCTGCGACGCAGCGTCCGTCAGAAGCGTAAAGATTGGGAAGTATTTGCGGATAGCCTGGGTATACCGAAACAGGGAGGGTATGTTTTAGATCTCGGGTCGGAGGTGGTTTTGGCCTGCTTTGACACCTGTCAACCTTCACATGTGCCGGGCAGTGCGTCGGGGTTACTTCCGCTGCATCAAATTCATGCGGTTGAAATGCAATTGAAAGAAAGAAAAAATCATACCGTCCGGTTGGCATGTATGCACCATCCGATTATCAATATGCAGTACCATGGGTTGAATTTTCCGCTTTTTCAACCGGGGATGCGGTTGCGGAATGCCAAACGGGTTTATCCCCTGATGGCGAAAATGGGGTTCTCGCTGGTGATGTATGGACATCAGCATGCCGGTTATATTTTTCAACCGGCGGAAGGACCCGTTTTTATGAGTGCGCCTTCCAGCACTTATGGATGCCGCTCCGGTGCCAGTCCGTTCTATTGGAGCGTTGAGGTGGATCGGAAAGGGATTCATAAAATGACCCAAAAGCGTATTGGGCTTCTGGAACGCATGTATAAATAGGGTTGGGGAATTTTTTTACCCAAAATCGGTTAATTATTCGTTGAATTTTCGAATGAAAATTGAGAAGGCGGGATCGTCTGCGTAGGCATCGGCGCGCGAATTGATTTTATGGAAATCACGGTATTCGGAAAATGGGAGTTGGGTGTCAACAAGTCCGAGTTGGTAGAAAAGATCATCCGAATATCCCGGAAAAAGAATATTAAAATGAAAAGGAATCCGGCCCGGGATGATTTCGTTGATGTGGCCCACAATTGTCGTGGCACAGGTGTTGGTGAAGGTGTGGTAGAACTCGGGATGCTCATGCAGCGCGTTGGCTTTTTTCAGCATGAGAACGAATAATTGACGGAGGGTTTTTTTTTCAAGTGTGAGGGGATAGAGGAATACCTCATCGCGCCGGTACTGAGTACGAAGTTTGATCAGGTCTTTTTCATCGCCTACTACGTACATGATTTCAAATTGTTTGAGCATTCCCTTGATGGGTGAAAAAGATTCGCCTTTCTCTTTGCGTATCTCGACGGAAATGGCAATGTAATCATTGCCGGAAAATTCAAAGCTGATGAAAGTGTGTGCCAAACCCCGCCAGGATGAAAAAGGTTCGCAGACATACCAGGCTGATTCGATATTATTTAAATGGACGGTTTTATCATAGTGAGAAACAGCATAATCAGATACTGATTGGTATGTGACATTGCGGATATTGCTGATTTTCACCTGGTCACCCTCAAACACAGCCTGTGAAAGGATTGTCTGATCTTCGGACCAGTCGCGATGATTGGAAGGTTGAATTGCGCTATAAATAATAACCGGAATAAAAAAACATAAGGCAAAGACCAAGTTTTTCCAGCGTTTTAGTTGTTGCAACCAATGCATGGGATATCAGCCTCCTGGGGACGTGAAAAACAGTATACCAGTTTTTCAGTGCGAGTCATGCAAATAAAAAGTGGACTCAATAAGAGGAAGAGAACCGCCGATAGTAGTGAGAGGAGGCGGGATGCAACAAAAAATCGATCCAACCACCATGGTGAGTTTACCACCCTTGCCGGTTTCGGTTCTGCATTTGACGGAGTTGATTTCTCAGGGAAGTTATAATATCGAGGAGATCACGCAGGTCATTGAGCTCGATCCGGTACTGACCGCCAGTGTATTGCGCTGGGCCAATTCATCTTGGAGCTCGGCTCAGATTGAGATTAATAATATATGGGATGCGGTGGTCCGCTTGGGGTCGGAAAATGTTCTTAAGCTGGCAGTCGGGCATCACATGATGGCCAACATGCGAAATCGCTGCGGGAAGAGTGATTTGTCCGAGGATAGGCTTTGGAAACATAGTGTGTCAACCGGATTTGCTGTGGAAGCTATTCGGAATGTCGTGCGTATTTCCATTCCTCATATTGCTTTTACTGCAGCGATCATGCATGACATGGGTAAGGTGGTGATCAGCCGGCAGATGGGATATCAAGAAACCAACGCAGCGATCAGCGGTTATATGGAAAAACACCAAACAGATGAACAGACGGCGGAAAAAGAAGTGATGGGTATGGATCATGTCGCGATGGGGAGCATGATTGCCGAACAGTGGAATATTCCCGGAACCATCCGCCAGGTTATTGCAGAGCATCACCGGCCGGATGATCATCCGGATCGGTTGGTGGATGTTATTACCTTGGCCAATTATATGAGCCGACAAATGGGATTTTCCAGTTATACATGCAGCGGGCCTGAAATCAGTATGATCCGTGTTTTACAGCGATTAGAGATGGAACCGTCCATGTTGGAGAAAGCATATGAATTGACAAAGGCAGCGTATGAAAAAACCGCTGATAAGTGGGGCTGTCGTTGATGGATTAGAGCGTGGGTGGGATGGCGCGAAAAATATGCACCCTATCATTGGTACGGATACGCTTCGGGACTTTGAAGGTTACGTCTTCACCTGGTTTGGCCCGGCAAATCGGTTTATCCTCTTTTTGCATTCCTTCTAATTTAAATGTCACCACGCCTGTGGTTGGACCGATGATAATGATCTCATCGCCATTGGCCAGGTCACAGGCCTCGATTTTGACCCAGGCAGCAAAAGCCTTGGGATAGTAGTTTAATACCTTTCCGCAATAGACTTTTCGATGAGTGGCATGGGAACCATGTTTACCCGACCATTGGCTGGAATCCATTCCTAAATAAAATCCTTCCGCATAACCGCGGTGGTAGATTTTTTTAAGATCTTGCTCGAGGGATTGGGTAAGGGCGGGGGAATACGTGCCTGCAACCAGGGCATCAAGCGCAGAACGGTAGGCCTTGGTCACCCAATAAACATACTCCGCTGAGCGTGTCCGGCCTTCGATTTTTAGAACAGAAACACCGCTGGCTGCGATTTTATCAAGAATATGAATCGTGTTAAGATCTTTGGGGCTCATCACATAGTTGTTATTCAATACCAGTTCTAAATTGTCTTCCGTATCCATAACCCGGTATTGGCGACGGCAGGGTTGTAGACATTGGCCGCGATTGGCCGATGCATTGTGCAAATAAAGTGACATGGCACAACGGCCGGAGACGGCAACGCACATGGCGCCGTGTGCAAAGAGCTCGATTTCCAGGAGACGTCCGGCAGGGCCGGTTAGTTGGCGTGTCTGAATTTCCCGCGTAATATGCGCGACCTGTGCCAGAGAGAGTTCGCGCGCCAGCACAATACGGTCCGCATACTGACTGAAGAAAAGGACGGATTCGAGATTGGAGACCGAGAGCTGGGTTGAGATATGCGCTTCGAGCCCCTGCTGATGGCAGTAGAGCAGGGCAGCCATGTCCGACACAATGACACCGTTGATCCCGGATTGTTTGGCGGTATCAATGATTTGGCGGGCTTGGTCCAGCTCGTGGTCATAGAGCACTGTATTGAGTGTGAGGTAGCTTTGGATTCCGGCCTTGCGGCATTGCCCGGCGACCCGGTTGATCTCGGAGAGAGAAAAGGTGACCGTGTTTTTTGCACGCATATTAAGAGCTTCGACGCCGAAGTAAACAGCATCGCATCCGCCTTGAATCGCGGCCTGTAATGATTCATCATTGCCGGCCGGGGCTAAAAGTTTGGGATGGGTATGCATAAGGCGTATCCTTGAAACTGCGATTAGTGGAAAAATGAGACTATATACTATTTATAAATAAAATGCAAATGAATGGTATACTGAGCCGTTTGGAAACAAGATGCCAAGGAGTGAGTATGTGTTTTGAAAAAATGGATGAATTACTAAAAAAATATCAGGCACTGTGTGATTATTGTGATCGCTTTTTTGAAAGTGTGGTCAAAGCGTACCCCAAAGAAATTCATTGTCAAAAGGGTTGTTCCGAGTGCTGTACGCTAAATTCGGTTGCACCGCTGGAAGCCTATGTAATTGGGAGGCAGCTTTCGGGTATTCCTCGAATTTCCAGTGTATGTCAGGGCCAATACTGTCGTTTTTTAATCGAAGATGCTTGTGCCGTTTATCCGGCCCGGCCGATTATTTGCCGTACCCATGGTATCCCGTTGGACTATCCGGATCGTGAGGGGGTGGATGTTTGTCCGTTGAATTTTCGGGATCGTGAATGGTTTACCATTAAGCCGGAATCAATTCTCAAGGCCGAGA
This sequence comes from bacterium, assembly GCA_021108215.1. Classification (NCBI taxonomy): domain Bacteria; species bacterium. The sequence goes on from JAIORK010000029.1 coordinate 90,102, forward strand.
GAATTACTGAAAATTTTATGCGATTGAATATGGCCTATTGCATGATTGCCGGACTTCCGCCTACCAATAAAGACAGGGTTGCAATCTGGGATATCGAACCGGCCCCAAGCGATTAGCTGCAGCGGGAGAAGCCGCAGGCACGACAGACCATACAGCCACCCTCGTGCTCGATCGCACCGCCGCATTCCGGACAAGCTCCGGTGAGACGGTCCAGCGCATCTAAACTTCCAGAGAGTTTGACCGTGCTCTCATCACCCTGCCGCCATTTAAGATAGCGTTCGATCGCCAGACCGATCGCATCGGGGCAGGAGAGGACCATGCCCCCTTCAGCCCATGCAGGATTCGGACAGCGAATACCGCGTAAATTTTTTATGATTGCTTCCGGATTGACATCCGCGCGCAATGCCATGGATACCAACCGTGAGATGGCTTCTGACTGAGAGGCTGCGCAGCCGCCTGATTTTCCCATCTGGGTAAAGATCTCGAATAGACCGGTTTCATCATTGTTTAATGTGATATAGAGATTGCCGCAACCGGTCCTCATTTTATACGTAGAACCCTGGATAACATCAGGTCGTTTACGCGGTTCAAGCTTATGAAGTTCTTCCGTATCTTGCTGGGAAGCGGAGCCACTCACAGATAAAACCTGGTTTTCACGGCTGCCATCGCGATAAATGGTGACACCCTTGCATCCGCTTTGAAATGCTTTGCGGAAAACTTCATCCACATCTTGGGTGTTGGCTTTTTTGGAAAAGTTGACGGTTTTGGAAACGGCATTGTCAGTATATTTTTGGAATGCCGCCTGCATACGCACATGCCAGAGCGGTGTAATATCATGGGCGGTTACAAAAATATTCTGGATATCGTCCGGAACCCCATTAATCCCATGAACAGTACCCTTGGCAGCGATTTCCTGCATTAACTCAGGAGAGTCAAATCCGTGAAAAACTGCGGTCTGTTTGAATACCGGGTTAACTTCAATGAGTTTATCATTGTCCATGACATTGCGTACAAACGAGACGGCGAACAACGGCTCAATACCTGAACTCACACCCGCAATAATACTGATCGTTCCGGTGGGCGCGATGGTGGTTGTGGTGGCATTGCGCAACGGCCGTTCGCCGTTTTTGGCATACAGACTCTCGCCAAAGGCAGGGAAGGGCCCACGTTTTTGCGCCAGTTCGCGCGACATTTGTTTGCTCTCGTCCTGAATGAATTTCATGATGTTTTCAGCAATTTGGAGCGCTCTTTCGGAATTGTAAGGAACGCCGAGCTTGAGCAGCATATCCGCGAAGCCCATAACCCCCAGCCCAATTTTCCGGTTGGTTTTAACCAGGTCATCAATCTTTTGCAGCGGAAAGGCAGAGACATCAATGACATTATCCAGGAAGTGAGCGGCTGAGCGAACGACGCGTTTTAATCTGGCATAATCAACAACCTTGAGACCATCGGTCTCTGTAATCATGATAGAAAGATTGATGGAACCGAGATTGCAGGCTTCGTATGGCAGCAAGGGCTGCTCACCACAAGGATTGGTGCTCTCGATATTACCCAGGTGCGGCGTTGGGTTGTCTGCATTGATATGATCGATAAAAACAATCCCCGGTTCGCCTGTTTGCCAGGCATTTTTTACGATTTGGTCAAAGACTTTTTTGGCATTGAGCCGGCCGGCTTTTTCCTGCGTCTTAGGATGAATGAGATCAAAGTCTTGATCTTTTTCCAATGCCTGCATAAAAGGATCTGTTAAGGCAACACTGATGTTAAAATTGGTCAGTTCCTGCGTGTCCTGCTTGCAGTGGATGAATTGAAGGATGTCGGGATGATCGACCCGTAGAATTGCCATGTTGGCGCCCCGTCGTGTCCCGCCTTGTTTGACAGCTTCGGTTGAAGCGTTGAAAACTTTCATAAAAGATACCGGGCCGCTGGCACAACCGTTAGTGGAGCGTACCCGTGAATTTTGTGGCCGGATGCGGGAGAAAGAGAAGCCTGTTCCGCCGCCGCTTTTGTGGATCAAGGCTGCGTTTTTAACGGTTTCGAAAATTGATTCCATACTGTCCTCAATCGGGAGGACAAAGCAGGCAGAGAGCTGCTGGAGATCACGGCCTGCATTCATGAGTGTGGGGGAATTGGGCAAAAATTCAAGATCAGTCATCAGGTTGAAAAATTTATCGGAAACAGCGGAAATATCTGCCTGGGGGTCGTAAATCCGATCGGGGGATGCAATGTTGTTTGCCACGCGTCGGAATAATTTATGGGGTGTTTCGGTGATTTTTCCTTTGTCATTCTTTGCAAGATAGCGGCGTTCAAGAACGCGGATGGAGTTGATGGGGAGTTTTAAATCAGTGGCAGATGATTGGGACATACGGTAGACCTCCGGTGTTTAATATGTTGGCCGCGAATTCCCCGGCTTTTAAGTCGGGAGTGAAGCGGGATAGTAATAATGACTTTTTACAGATCATATCCAAGTCCCCTGACCGGATAGATAATTGAAGGATGGGACTTCTGTTGGTTGCCCGCTCTTTTGCCCGGCGAATGTTGGGTGTCGGATCAGAGCGGGGAACTTGAATTAAGGTGCATATCATACGGCGGATTTGATATTTGTCAAGCAAACTTTTTAATAAAATACTATATCTACGCAATTCACAACATTCATACCACAACATATAGAGCAAATCAATATAACTCGGAACAATTATGATTAGAAAGTAAAACCCTTACATTTTCTATCGATTTTATACAGATGATTGCGTATGATAAAAAAAGGAAGCAATCCTGGAAAGGAGATTACCGCATTGGAATGGGTTGAATATGCAGGGAAAAAAATACTCAGTAACGATTTAACGCACTTGTCTGTTGAGGACTTTATTGATGCAATGAAACGATTTGAATCCATAATATTGGAACAGCAGGAGAAGTCTGTTCTGGTGTTGTCGGATATCCGGGGAGCAAAATTTGACCGCCGAAACGTGGCGGAACTGAAAAGAACTTCTTTGGCAACCACCCTTTTTATTGATAAATATGCTGTTGTCGGTGTTACCGGTGTTCAAAAAAATCTTTTTAAGGCAGTTCAGATGGTTACTAAACAAAAAGGTGGCAGCACGCTGGAGGCGTTTGGCACGATTGAGGATGCAAAAAAATGGTTGGTGCAATCGTGATAATTGTCATGGCTGCCGGAAAAATTAAACCGCGTGCTGCTTGTTTGGCGGTTTTTTTGCTTCTTCTGGCAGGATGCTCCAAAGTGCAGGAACAACAATTAAAACCATTGGAGGGAAGCATCCACGATCAAATCTATATTTCACCGCTCGGTTCTTTCTCTGTGGATTTGACAGATGATGTAGATGTGTCTTCTTTGCAGGATGCCATTTCAAAAGACGGTTCGGCGATCGTATGTGGATTTGCGGATAAAGCCGGCAATCATTACAGCATTATGGCAACCTTTATCAGGAAAAAACCGCAGGAGAATTTTATTGCATCTTTGGTCAAAAAAAATCTTGCTCAAGGGAAACAGGTGGTTGAAAGCCGGACATCTGACGGCCGTTCCAGCTATCAAGAAAGCTATTTAGGACAAAATCAGCAGGGGCGTTATGTTGCGAAACTGGAAATTGTTTTTTATAAGGAATTAATCCTGTTTGATATTATTTTGACAGGTAAAGATGAAAAGCAGGCGCAACCAGCCACGCAACACATTGATGTGGGATTGAATCAACTGTGGGAACGCACGATATTTCGTGGTCGTTTTCGTGAACTGCCCGGTTCGCCTGCCAGGCTGGATCCGCGTATACCCATTACCGTTTATGCCGCCAAAACAGCTGCAGAAAATCTGGGGTACACGGTGGAGCTTCAGCGCACCGGCAAGCAGATTGTCCGTGTTTACACCCAAGGCAAATACAGCCGGATCATTATTAGCTTGGGTGTGCAGCAGGTGGGAACCGATTTGGTTGTCAGCGAAGCGGTTTCCTGCATTGCCAAAGATGAAAAGTTTGCCGATCATATCAAAATGATATTTTTTGTGGAGTTCGAAAAGCGTTTGGCGCAGGAATGTATTAAAATTAAGCGCAGCCGGACGTATGATGAAGATCTCCTATTGAATCCGTAACAGACAGGGAAGTGAAAGGAAAAAATGAAAGATCGATGGATCCCGCTTTTAGTGATGGTTTTATTTTTGATGCTGTCAGATCCCTCCGGGACATTTGCAGAAAATTTTTTTTATTCCGGCAGGGCCGGTTTCAGTGTGCATTGCAATCAGATGATGCTGGGATATCATGAGCAGGCGGTCTTTGCGTTGCCCGGAGAAACACTCGTGCTGCAAGTGGTCGATGCAAAATGGCGGACCGAGTATTTTTTTGATTCTGAATTTGGAAGGACCCAAAAGCAAACTGAACGTAAGTGGGTTTGGACGGTACCCGAAACGCCGGGGAATTATACTGGACGGATTTTTCAGCTTAATGGTGAAGAAGCGGTTTTTATTTATTGTTTTGTCATGGTTCCGTTTGAAGCCTTGCAAGGCGGTGACATGAACGGTTACCGGATCGGGCAGTATCCGTCGCAGGCAAACGGTCATAGCGAGATATATCCGCAACCTCGCGGTTTTATTGAAGTGACGGAAGACAATGTTGATCACAGGCTTATGCCCCATTTCACACTGCGGCAATTCATCTGCCGTCAAGACGGGGCATATCCAAAATATGTGGTGCTTGATGAGCGTCTGCTCATCAAGCTTGAAGTACTGCTGGCCCGAGTCAATTTGGAGGGGTTTGCCTGCCACACCCTGAGTGTTTCCAGCGGTTACCGGACACCGTATTACAACCAACGGTTGGGCAATGCTAAATATAGCCTGCATATGTGGGGCCGGGCGGCGGATATTTTTGTTGATGGGAATGGTGATCATAAAATGGATGACCTTAACCGTGACGGGAAAAATAATATGTCGGATGTGCGGCGTTTGATAGCTATGGTGGAACAACTGGATGAAGAACCGCGTCATCATGACAAAATAGGCGGGTTGGGTTTATATGATCGTACGGAAAAGCACGGGCCGTTTGTGCATATTGACGTACGCGGTGAGCGCGCCCGTTGGGAGCGCAAGCGCGCCCGTTAGGAGCCATGAAAATATGCGGTTTTTATTTTGTAAAAAAAGATGTCTTAAATAAACCCAGTTAGGGACTGGTCAAGTCTAAGAAATGGTATATAATAAAAGGGCGTTTTACAAATGTTCGATGCTGGAGAACCCCGGGAAGGAATTGTTATGTTGTTGAAAAAATCTTTCTTTTTTACGGTTTTTCTTTTGTCGCTGTTTATCATGTCGCCGGCGCTGTATGCCGCAACACCGGTTTATCGCTCTATTGGTCCGGAAATGAACGGGCCGCTGGCAACCGGCAGCAGTAATTTATTGACGATTACCGGCACCAACGCAGGATTTACATTCGATCTGCCCGGCAATGTCGGGGTAGGTGATATCATTGTCTATGATTCCAACAATGACAGTCTGCTTGATGCCCGGGCATTTATTCAATCGCGCTCCGTTGCTTCAGTTTTCATAGTCCAGGATGAATCGGGCGGTACGCCGGTTGCAACAGTGTTTCCTGATGAAAACTGGCAAATTTACCGGTCCTATACATCGCTCTTTGAAGCTGAGTGCGGTTCTGAAAACATGGGAATTCCTACTGCATTGAGAAATTTTGACGCAACCGCAGACGGATGGAATCTCATTAGCGGAAACAGAGTACTGCATCTGGCCTGTTATGCCGATGCGGCGGATAACACACCGGTGGTTTTTGCCGGAGCATCCTGGACAACGGATGCAACCCACTATGTCAGGATTTTTACCCCCAAAGACCCTACGGAAGTCGGCATAAGCCAGCGTCATGATGGCAAGTGGAATAATAGTGCCTACCGTATGATTACCAACGATGCCACCTGCATTTATTTTCAGATTGATTATTTTCGAATAGAAGGACTTCAATTTAATATCAGCACGGTATCCAGTGTTTCGCGCAAATGCGTTAATTTGGAGACACCCGGTACTAGTGAAATTTATATTTCTCATTCCATTTTTTCCGGAACCGCGACAGATCAGAACATGCATGCCGGTATCACACTGTATAATTCCGGCAATGGACTTATATTTGTCTGGAACAATATTTTTTATAATTTTGACCGGTCCGGAACCAATTGGGTGGCTGCACTTGAGATTGATGATTCGCAGTTTACAGCACATATTCTAAATAATACCTTTGTGGATTCCTACCGGGGACTCCAGCAAAATTCCGGAATAGTTTATGCAATGAATAATATTGCACAGGGGTGTAGCGACGGGTTTTCAGGCATATTTGATGTCACATCAGGTCTGGTGACGCCCCCGGACCCAATGCGTTGAATAATTCAATTGTTGCCTTTGCCGATTATCCGGGACGTGATTTTCATCTGGCTCCGGGTGATATCAGTGCGAGAGATAATGGGATGAATTTGAGCGGCTACACGCCAATGCCATTTACAGATGATATTGACAGAGAGATTCGGTCAATTAATTGGGATATCGGGGCTGACGAGGAATATCCCATTCCAACGCCAACACCGACTGTAACAGTGTCTTTCACGCCGACATTATCACCGACGGTGACCGCTTCAGCCAGCGCGACACCCTCACCCACGTTTTCGCCGACGGTGACCGTGTCCGCCAGCGCGACACCTTCACCCACGTTTTCGTCGACCCCAATATCGCCGATGACCGCAACAGACACACCCACACCGCTATTGACATCAACAGACACACCCACCTTGACGGAAACCCCGGATTATTCACCAACGATTACATCCACGGTAACGCCCTATCATTCGTCGACACAGACACCGAGTATAACCGTCACGTCGGTTGCGACATCGACTTCAACCGCTGTTCCTGAACCAAGTATAACCTCGGTGCGTATCCGGAACAATGTGATTAAAGCTGGGGGCAATCAAGGGATGGCGATTGATGTGCCGCTTGATCATGCCCAGCACGTTTCCATTAGAATTTATAACCAGCGCGGAGAACTTATGACCGTTATTTCAGATCAGGAACAGGAATCCGGGATCTTTCAGGCAGTCTGGCAAGGTAAAAACGCGAGTGGTTCTCCGGTTCGCTCCGGTGTTTACCTTATTTATATAAAAACAGATAATATTAATCTCAAAAAGAAAGTGGCGGTTATTCGCTGATGGTGTCAAAAACGATTCGGATAAAGCGCCAAGTCGGGCTGATGACTGTGCTGTTACTTGCGGCATTCCTGGGGAGACCTGCGAACGGGACGGCCTCGAGTGGTGCTGAGTTTTTACGGCTGGATATTCCGGCGCGGGCCGGTGCATTATCTGCCGGGTGTGCTGATTTTGTTGAGCTGGACATCTACAACCGGAATCCTTCCGGATTGGCCGGGAAACTCCATCCTGAAATTGCATTTACACATTTTATTGCGTTTGATGAATTTGTTTATGAACAGTTGGATGCCGCTTACCCGAATTGGCTGGGCGGTACTTGGTCAGGCCGTCTGTTTTATGCCTCGGGTGCTGATTTTACAGAGTATGATGATCAAGGCATGCGTGTCGGCACGATTGATTATCACGATTTTCTTTTACATCTTACCTATTCGCATGTTGTCGGGAAAGACGTTGAGGCGGGCGTGGGACTCAAAGTTCTGGAAAGCCGTTTGGATGAGTATTCCAGCATCGGTGCAGCGCTGGATATGGGTGTGCGGTATCGTACGCCATTGCGCTGGCTGGCATTGGGTTTGGCAATGCAAAATGTGGGTGCCCGGACGGCATTTATTAGTGAGGCTGATCCGTTGCCCATGCAGTTGGTGGCAGGCGTTGGGTTGTTTTTTTCCTTGTATGAAGGACATCGGGTGAAAATCCTGGCTGATTATACTCAGCCGCTGGGTCTTGAAGAAGATGGTTATGCAACGGCAGGTTTGGAGTATGGTTTTTTAAAAATGCTGTTTTTGCGAGGGGGATATCGTTTTAAAAATGAATTAGGCGAGCTTTCGCTGGGGGCCGGTTTTAGATTGGCAAATATTGGATTGGATTATGCCTATCAACCGTTTTCAAACCTGGGGATTGCCCATCGTTTTACGCTTTCGTACGTTTTTCTGCAGCAGGAAAAAAAGGCGGTGCCGCCATCAGGTGAGAAAGCGCCCGGCCGGCATGCCAAAGTCAGGGAATTAAGAGAGCTCCCGCGACATTTTGAGAGTGCGGTTACCTTTAAAACACCGAAAGTGGACCCGCGTATCAAGGACTGGCGTTTTGAAATTCGCGACCAGAAAGGAAATATGGTCAAAAGCATCACAGGGATGGGGAAACCACCGGACTATCTCAAATGGGACGGGAAAAATCAGCAGGGTCGCCTCATGCCGAAAAAAAATCAATATCAGCTTATCTTTAAGGCGGAAGGTAAGCCGGCGGCTTCCCGGGAGATTCCGGCATTTCAAACACCGCGGCGGTTGTACTTTAAAGACGGCAGCATTTTAGAACCGGAAGTACTCTTTCAACTGGACAAGGATTATCCGATTGCCCAATGGACCCTGCAAATGGTTGAAAAGAAAACGCAAAAAACGGTGCGTACTCTGACGGGCAAGGATAGATTGCCCGGGAAAATACTTTGGGACGGCAAAGACAGCCAGGGGCAAGTGGCGGCGACAAACCGGCGGTATTCTTATGTGCTTCAGTTGGTTTATGCCGACCGTACCAGTGTTCTTTTGTCGGGGAAAATCAGATCCATTCCGGTTCGGTTGTTTGCTACCCAGACAGGTGGGAAAGGTATCTTGATTCCGGGCATATTATTTGATTTTGACAGCGCTGCCTTCAAACCTGCAATGATGGATAAAATATTGGCTGCCAATACGATTCTTGAAAAATATCCCGAGCGGTCCAAGCTGGTTTGTGCAGGTCACTCTGATGATGTCGGCGGTGTGCGTTATAACCAACAATTGTCTGCCATGCGGGCTGCCATGGTCGGGGATTATATCCTGAAAAAAACGGGTGTTGCATCTGACCGGGTGCGCAGCCAAGGCTATGGAAAATCCCGTCCGGTGAGCCGCGCCAATACGGAAAAAGCCCGTGCCTGCAACCGGCGGGTTGAAATCAGGATATTTTTTCCTGATGTTGAAGAACAGTCCAAATAATTCGATGTTTAATATTGGAGTTTTTGGCTTTGCCCCTGAGTTTGTTTCCTGTTTGAAATAATCAATATTGCCGGTTTACCTGAAAGAAATAAAAATTTATAATAGTCATTCAAATAAATGACTGTGAGGTTTAGCATGCATCAGCCCCAACCCAAACACAACACACCGGAAACAATCCGCTGGAATTTACAGGATTTATTTTCCGGGATGGATGATGGCAATGTCAATCGAACACTGGAAAAAGCCGGACATCAGGCGGTGGGATTTGAAGAAAAGTACAAAGGCAATATTGCCGGCTTGACCCCTGCTCATTTGGCAATGGCTTTTGGGCTGCTGGAATCCATTATCTCGGCAGTTTACCGCCTGAGTCAATATGCCAATCTCTTGCTCACGGTAGATACAACCAATGATGCGGTCAAAGCGTTTGAAATGAAAATTCGCGAACAAGGAACGGATATTGAAAATCACTTATTATTTTTTGATCTTGAATTGGGGAAGATTTCTTCGGAAAAGTCACGAGCGTTTTTATCCGCGCCTGAACTTGCTGATTATCATTATTATATCAGGCGCAAGCAAGAGACTGCGAAATATGATTTGAGCGAACCGGAAGAGAAAATCATTAATTTAAAAGATTTAACCGGAAAGACGGCGTTTCAAAATTTATATGAAGAGTTTACCACGGAATTCAAATTTGAGTTTGAGCTGGAGGGGCGGGTTAAAACCATCAGTGGTGAAGAATTGCGCGCTTTACGCCAACACGCAGATGCTGATGTGCGCCGCAGAGCCATGAAACTGTTTCTTGAACGTCATCGGGACAATCAATTGCTCATCACCAGTGTGTTCAATCAGGTGGTGAAGGACTATAACATTGAGCGCAAACTGCGTGGTTTTCAAAACCCGATGGATGTGATGAATGTGTATAATGATTTGGCCAAAGAAGCAATCGATGCGCTGCACGATGTCACGACAGAATCCAACCAATTGGTGCATCGTTATTACCGGATCAAGGCCAAATTATTGGCGTTGCCGGACATGACATTGGCGGATATTTATGCGCCTTTGCCCCAGGTCACGCGGAGGTATTCCTGGGAAGAGGCACAAGCAATGGTGCTGGATGCTTTTCGTGGTTTTGATCAGGAACTTTATACATTGGCGCTTTCTATGTTTGAAGAAAACCGGGTCGATGCGCCTGCCCTGCCGGGAAAAAGGGGCGGTGCATTTTGCTCATCTTCTGTCCCGACGTTGAAACCCTATGTGATGCTCAATTTTCTAGGCCGGTTACGGGATGTCTCCACCATGGCACATGAGTTGGGGCATGCCGTTCATGCCATGCTGAGTATGCCGCAAAAACTGGTTAATTTTCATTCTGTGCTTCCGCTGGCAGAGACAGCTTCGATTTTTTCTGAAATGATATTAACCGAAAACTTGCTTTCACAGGAAACGGACAAAGCAGTAAAAATATCTCTCTTGGCCGGCAAACTGGAGGAGATATTTGCCACCTCGCATCGGCAGAATATGTTTTCGCGGTTTGAGCGGACCATTCACCGGACGATTTCAGAACGGTTGATGAGTGCGGATGAATTGTGTGCTGCCTACCGTCATGAATTAGGATTGATGTTTGGTGATGCGGTGATTATTCCTGCTGAATACCAGTGGGAATGGGCAGCGATCCCGCATATGGTTTCGGTGCCGTTTTATGTTCATTCCTACAATTTCGCCAACTTACTCGTGATGGCGCTTTACCAGCAATATAAGGATGAGGGTGTGGATTTTATTCCGAAATTTAAGCGATTACTCGCAGCCGGCTCTTCAGTAAAACCGGCCCGGATTGCGGCCATCGCAGGAGCGGATATCAATCATCCTGAATTTTGGCGGAAAAGTTTTGTGCTGATTTCTTCAATGATTGATGAGCTGGAACAACTAATCGCTGATTAAAAAAAATAAAAAGGTGCATGGTTTATCTTGTTTTTTAGTCTAATACATATGCGTCCAAATTAGAGAATAAGTGATCAATCAAGATTGCCTTGGATGCTGGTTTTTTCAGGAAAAAACGCACCCCAAGTGTTCATGGGGCGTGGTTGACTTTGTCGGCATTACCGGCGCTAGCGTGTGGATACAGTGCCGGTTTTCCGGGAAAAAACCAGCATCCAAGGCAATTCAGTGACAGTGGACAACTTTTATTTGGAGCGCTATGAGTCTAATAATTTACCAAGCAGGGCAGGAGCAAGTATCGTGATTTTATGGAGAAAAAAACTACAGTGTTTGATTCGCCGCCAAAAAGGCCAGGCTATGGTCGAGGCTGCATTTGCGCTCCCGATCGTCCTGTTACTTTTTGGAGGTTGTCTCCAACTCATACAAATCGGGATCAGTACGATTGTGGTAAAGGTGGCTGTCTATGAGGCTGCCCGGCAGGCGCATATGGATAAACAGGATTTGGGAAACGGGCGGCAAGTTGCCCAAGAAATTTGTAAAACCCTAAGCAGCGGTGCCACAGAATTTGACTATGAGGATGGGGCATATCGTGTTGTCCATCATCTCAATGCGCTTATACCGGTGATTGGGGATGTTGCGATTACGCAAAAAGTACCCGGCTATCTTTTTCAGGCAGGAGAGTAGCGGTGAAGCAGCTTCTAAAGCGTTTGCGAAAAGAAGAACGGGGCAATGTGCTTTATATGACCATTGTGATGATGATGCTCCTGGTCATGTTCTCTTTGGTATTGACCAATGTTATTTATATTGGCGTCATGAAGGTACGTGCACAAAATGCGGCAGATAATATTGCGCTCTCCGCAGCGACTTTGAAGGCGCGGATGTTGAACGGCATCACGAATTGGAATGCGGTATTATGGCTGGGTGTTCGGCAAGTAGGCGTGATTAGTGAAAAAAATGGCTATAAAACGCCTCCTGAACTTGCGGTGGCTATTGCAGCCATGGTGGGGGCATCCGCGAACCATTTAGGCGGACTCTACGATTTTAACGATAAAATTACCGGCCGGAAGTGGATTGATAGAATAGCGGAAGCCAATGGTATTGATGGGAAAAATAGTCGTTATGAGATGTTTCCAGTAAGTGCCGGACATATGCTGACATCGCTCTATTATGATATTAAGGTTGTTCCGTTTATGGTATATGCAGTTCCGGTGCTTTTTTCCATTGAACCTACGCATACCTGGTATGTGCAATCACGTGTGGAACTTCAAATCGCCAAATCTATTATTGGCGGAAAGCGATTGGGCTTTGAATTGCCGGATATCACGGCCCGGGCCCGGGCTGAAATTCTGGATAAAGCAACATTGAATGTAATTGGGAGTGGCGGTCGAGATTGGCAGGTTGTGCTGGCACCACCAAACAAATCTGTAGATAAATATATGCGGGATCAGACTGGGTCGAGGAATAGTGGTGGAGATGTCAATCGTCAGATACTCCCGGAGAACGCATCCATAACACCCGCGCCCTTGACCGGCCAACCGCCATTATATCAATCTTCAGAAGATTATTTGGAAAGTCTGCCCGGTAACGTTCAATATGCGTATTATAAAGAAAGATATCAGGCAGGAGCGGCAACCCTGAAAGAAAAAATTCGTTATTATGATTTGAAGCAAACTTATGGCAATGGTTTATCATGGCTGGATAGAGCGGATAGACAGCGTTGCCGGCGGCAATTGAATCAGGAAGAACAACTCTAGTTTGATCATTTGTCAATTATAGTTTCTTATAGGCTCCAGGTCCTCTTCTGACAATTCCTCTATAATACTCTCCAGGTCCTGCATCTGTGATGCGGAAAGACCGGTAAATGTCATCCCCAAGAATAGCTGCTGCCGGGATTCATCGGTTTGCATCCAGCGAATTTTTCCGTTGCCGGCCAGCCGGGAAAAGGGCCGGGGCAGATTAATTAAATATTGAAATTTATCTCCTTGGTTGGGATCTGAATTTATGGGCAAACAGACTTTCATGCCGCCTGAACTGATATCAAAAACACGGCCCAATGAATAGATGTTTTTTTGAATTTTATCATCAGTGAATTGGCAGGAAACGGAAAGATTGACATTAACGCGTGTGTGTTTTCGTTGCGGAAGGTTTTGCAAGGCAAATCACCTCTTTCAAACAGGGAATAATACTATCTTGCTAGTTTCGTTCCCGTAAGAGAATAACTTAAGCGGAAAAAGGGTGCACTGCCGGGGTGAGTTTATCCTTGCGTGTTCTTCAGGCGGAGGAAATGGGATTGATCAGATATTCCAGCGAATCATGCGTTGTGCGATGAATTCGGCAACTGCGGAAGACTTCCAATAACTGGTGTGTGATCCCAGCGGATCCCAGCCGGTGTTGATTTCTTTGTCCTCTACGAATAAACGTTTGAAATGCAGACGGCAATGGCGGGCAACTCCGTCATCCGGATCAAGGATATTAATCCAGTGAGCAAGATTGGGCGGCATGGTGACAGGGTTTTCCGCATATCCCATTGCGGAAGCGAAAAGCGGGATAGGTGATCCCAGGGTGAAGAGCCCGGCGATGTTAACCTGTTTACTTAGTTTATACCGTCTGAAGCCAAACAGATAGTCGAAGGCAATGACAGAGCCCAGGGAGTGGGCGATGACAATGGTTTTTTCCGGTTTGTTTCCACAGGATTTTTTAAAAGACTGGTGGACAGTGCGAAGAATACTCATGGGGCCGGTTTTATGCCCCTTGTCTTTGGTGTAAAAAAGCGTCTGGATGGCTAGTGGATCAATGGCCTTATACAGGAAATTCCATTTTCCCTTTCTACGGGGAATATTATATTGTAATGACAGATACCGGCTGGTCAGATTGGTGGTACGGTTGGCCCAGAGAATTTCATGCTGCATCATCAGTCCGGTTTTTTCAAGGGCAACTGAATTTTTCAGGCCTTTTATCAGAAGCTGTTTTTTGTATGCTTTGAGAATATTTTTAAATAGCAAGTTGCTGTATCCCGTGGATTGCGAATCAACACCATGGATGAATACCAGGTTGGTCATAGGGTCTCCTTGCAGCTGGAAAAATTAGTTTTGCATGGACAAGTAGCGGTATTTTTCCAGAAAGGATTGGATTTTAACGGCAACCCTTGTTGTTTTTTCCGAGCGGGGAAGCACATCAAGTAATTTTTTAATATAGTGGCGTTCCAGGACGAGCTGAATGGTTTTGGGATAATTGAGGTCATAAACCCAACCGATTTTCAAGAGTTTAAAATCATTCAGCGTCTTCATGCTGCTTTTTTTTACCAGCCGTTCAGACATAATGTCCGAGACCGCTTCTTCGGAAATATGCGGATGATCGGGAAGATCAAGCTCAATCCCGGGATTTTTTTCTTGTTGTGGGTTATGGTAATAGTCTGTTACCAACCGCCAAATATCCAGCTTGTCCGCATCACGGAGCATTTTTGAAACCATCAGGCATTTTTCCGATTCGTGATCCGGTAAATGAATCCGGTTATGGTAGGAAATGGCGCGCAGGATAAGCTCGCGTTCGGATTCATCCTCAAGACAGTCAAAAACCTTATTTTCCCACAGAACGCGGACACCCAGGCTGGCGTGATTTTCAGATTTGGCATCTACAAATGTTTTGTATTGGGCATATTGTTCAAAGCGTCCAATATCATGAAAAAGTCCGGTAATTTCAAGCAGACGAAGATCTTCTTTCGCCAGTTCCAGATCCTTGCCTAAATGAAGAATTTCTTTGCACACATTGATGCTGTGATTTGATTTGAGCAGGAGATTATGCCGGCTTTCCGGGAAGCGGTCGACAAAGGCGTGTACATATGTTGCAAACCATTTTTTTAAGTCTTGGACATTGTTTTGCGTGATCATAGATGTCGTCTCCTGTGAGGGCTACAGTAACCCGATAATCAAGCCAAGTGATGCTGCATAGACATTATTACCATATTCACCGGAAATATTTAAACTGACCATGGGGAAAAGATTGAACTGTACTCCGCCCAAGAGTTTGAAGTCAAATGAACCGGCGGTTGTGCCGGCAGGACCTGTGACGGTCAGGCTTTCGGATTCAATCGGACCGGGAAGATCGGGATCCAGGGAAATCGTGCCGGTTGAACCCACAATCGTATTGACAGCACCGGTTGTGGTCTGGAGTCCTATACCGGCATAGGGTGTTACAAAAATTAAGTTTTGACTGATGATTATTTTGGCGTAGTAGGCAGTCATATCCCAGTCACTGCTCATGAAAACCACAGTATCCAGGGTTTGGGTATAAATATTTCCATTGTATTCAATAGAATTCAATTCTTCAGTATGACCGTTTTGTACACGGTAATTGCCTTTCATATTGCCGACACCTAAACTGAGACTCAAATCAAAGGGAACCGGTAATTCCGGCTGAATTCTTCCCTCCAGTTGCCATTGGGAAAATTGACCGTCGAAATCATCGGAATAGTTTAATCCGTAATTGCTGAAACCTGCGCCAATATCAATTTTTCCAACCGCCGGGAGTTTTACCAGGCCTATTTTGCCATGAATCATGCCGGTTTGAGAAAAGAAAAAGGCGGGGAGATTTAAAAAATCTGAAGAAATGGCATACGTATCAATATCAACCAGTGCGCTTTCATCAATCGCTACCGAAAGACCGCCAGTAATACCAATTTCAAATCCAGGTAGGGTTTTCACAGCAGCTGGCCGTTGAATGGTTCCACTGGCACCAAAAGCAATGCTTTTCGCCAATTGATTGTTGATCCAGGTTGATGCCACAGAGAAATCATCTGACAGCGTTTCCAGAGCTTTTGAAAAATCCTGAGTTGTTGCAGAAAGTGCAGATTGGGTAAAAACCAGTATGGTAAGCAGGGTAATCACCAGAGCAGACATTCTTTTCATTGATGAACCTCCAGGGATAAGGAATTGACTATTAAAAAAGAATAGCATAAATATCCAAAAACTTCAAAGAAACATAACAAAAACATTCCAGAACGCATTTTATTTATTATGCTAAGAGTTATGGATAGAATCGGATACATTATATAGAATTCACCTTAAGCCCTGATTGAAAAGATGATTGAAGTGCGGAACTTTGCCCTGTGGGGCGGCATGATCTAGTGACAATCATATGGTTTCAGATGTAGGTAGTGGATTAAAAAAACACACCTATGATTTTTCAAAAAATATCGGCTATTTGGTGAGTCCTGAACCGGTTTGTGTGCGGGCAAGACGGTGCTAAAGGATTTTTTTGATTTTGGCTATTATATGCGAAATATTTTGATTAACCCAATTAAGATTCAATGTGTTGAGTGCTTCAATAAAAAGTAATACATCATCATCAATCGGAAAAGCAATGAAAGTGGTGTTTTTTCCGGAGAGGATCATTTTTTTTAGCGGCCCGGAGTCAAGTTCGTCCCACCATGCCTTGGAGAATTGATAGAGTCTGGCTGCTTGGAATTCCAGTTCGTTTGTGTCTTGGAACGTTGGCTTGGATGATTTCATAATGAGAATGCCATCGTGACTGACCAAACCGGCTGTCTTAGCACTTGGACTCGCTTGAAGTATTAAATCCATGATGCCTTGAATTGTTCATTCATAGGTATCCACTTGAATAAATAAATTTTGAAATAATAGTAGCATGGTCCTAGTATTGAAGCAAATCTATTCATAGCAAAAAGGTGCCAGCCACTTTTGAGGATTTTTGGCAGGGATGTGTCGCAAACGGGCACTACACTGTAAAACTCTTTATTTTCAAGTGTTTTATATTGGCGAGGCAAAAAACGTTTATTTTAAAGGGTTTTTGAGTTTGAAAAGCAGACGAATCTAAAAATCAGCGCTATAAAATCCAGAAAAGTTATAAAATCCAGGAAATATCTTGGCAATATGTGTGATGGGATTTATAGAGCTATTTTTTAAAATGTATAAATTAATAAGCTGATAATTAATCCGAATAATAAATGGACAGGATATGCAGTATCTTGGGGATGCATATTTCAGTCGAAGTACTTAGTGGAATACCTTGCCTTTCACAGGAGAGAGAGCGGTCTCCCGGACTTCATTTATAAAATTAAATATAGTTGTGCTGAGCGCTGTGGCCACTTAAGAAGACTAATTGGGGTGAGCAATACTAATTTATGCAGTAAAAAATCTTATAATAAGAAATAAAGATACTTTGCAGAACACGAATTAGAATAATTTGCTCTATAAAATCATGAAGATGTAAAATCTTATGATAAGAATATAAAAAAGCAAGAATTATTTCTAAAAGTTATCACTGTAGTTATATATAGTAAATCGGGCTGTCTTATTATAAGAGAATAATAAGCAATAAATAAAATGATATAATTAAGTATGCTCGAAATTATCACGTAGGTGTTGAAAGAGTGCTGCGATTTTTATTGCTTGATCTTATTATAAGACACGTTCAACCTTGACTTGTAAACAAATTTTATCTTATAATAAGAAAAATAGAAGGAGGTTATTCATGTCAGATTTATCTCCAAAGGAAATAATAAATATTGTTAAAGAAACACTTATTGAGCAAGACTTCATGGTTGGTATTTTTATCTATGGAAGTTTTCTAAAATCTGAAGCAACCGTTCAAACTGAAATGGAATTATTTATTTTGGTGGCTGGCACCAATTCTATTGATGCCTGCACAGAGACGGTCCGGGCAATTGAAAAAATGTTGAAAGTGAAAATTAGTCCTATAATATGGTCTGTAGATGAACTGGATAAACCGGATAATGCGATTGTTCAGTTGGTTTTTAGAGATGGAAAAATGGTATACTGGAATTCGCTGCATGATTTTTCAGCCAGTCAGGTCTTCAAGATCAAACCGCATACCATTTTTACCTTTTCACTAAAAAATTTACCGCAAAACAAAAAGGCGCAATTTAATTACCGATTATATGGAAAAAAAGCAAAGCAAGGTATTTTGGAAGAAGCGGGTGGGGTTCGGCTTAGTAAGTCCTGTTTTCATGTACCTTATGGCAGTAAATTCAAGATTTCTCGATTTTTTAGCAAGCTTTCTATTCAATTTGATAATAAAGAGTGTTGGATTTGATGAAAAATGATAAAAAATAGATAAAATTTGTGCTTTTATATGTCTCCGAGTAAGTACTGTTTTCTTCGTCTTTTAGGAAATTTTTCAATTGCATAGCGAAGCATTGTTCTTGGCATCGTTTTATAGCGGGATTTGAGAAAATTCTCTTCAATCATTAAGTTTCGGTTACCGATTTCCCTTAACATCCATCCGACGGATTTATGAATCAGATCATGAGAATCTTTGAGTAGTTGATCTGCCAGTTGGAGCGTTGTTTCAAATTCAAAGTGCTTAATATAATGAAAAGTCGACATGATGGCTATTCGGCGGGTCCAGAGATGCGCTGACTTGGCCCATCGGAAAAGCGGGTGTTGGTCCCTGTGAAAGAGGAAACTACCCGTAATATGTTCGGCAGAAGAATCCACTAGATCCCAATTGTTAATATAGTTGAAAAGGGTTGTATAGAGGATGAAGATTTCTTTTTGAACAGGCTCCGGGCTTTGCTTGAATTTGGCAACGAGAATCAGCACACCGAGCATTCGTTCTTCATGAATGGGTGATATAATCAATTTCTTGCATTGGACTAGAGGGAGGGACACGGCTATTTTGACAAGTTTTCGGATTTGCGGCACCAAAACGCCGATAAAACAGTCACCTTCACCATACTCGCCGGGGCCGGTTTTGAAAAAGCGTTGATAAATGCGGGCTTTCTCAGGGTCGGCATTCTTATGTAATTGATCTCGCAAACGAGGCAAGGACGGTTTCATGGCACACAACCCTCATTTTTTAATGGCGTTTTACAAAGTGCTTGGATTATTTTAGCAAATTCTAAAAAAAAGTTAATAAAAATGATGATTGTGACGACACTTAATGAGTGAACACACATTCCATAATAAATTATTTTTTTTGCAGTTGGTTATTCACCACCCTATTTTTGTAAGGAGTTCAGGATTGTGACAAAACGGTTGCTTAATTTATTCAGAAAAAAAGAAGTTATCGCGCAACGGTTACTGGAAATGCGGGCAGCTGCCGGTGATGATGCGGGTAAGCACCATTGTTATCATAAAACAGTAAATCGTTATCAGCGGTTTATTCTCCGCAAATATTATCTGCGCAAGCGCTATTCCATTTTTAGTCGGCTGTTAAATTGATTTTTGTACACCCGGTTGATTTCGTTTCGGGCGATTGAGCAGCAGTGTTTGGATGGTTGGGACGATATCGGTCAATGACTTGATGCTTGGTGCCAAAGTCAAACCCTGGTGTCCATAGATAATAGTAGGCACCGGATTGTTTGTATGGGATTTAACTGAAAAATCTTCGAAATTACCGTGGTCGCTGGTAAGGATTACCGTCGTTTGTTCCGGATTGATTTCACGCAGAATATTATGAATAAAGCCATCGAGTTCTTCCAGAAGTTTTACTGCCATATCCCATTGCCGGCGGTGTCCTGCCATATCGGTCAGGAAATATTCAAATAAGGTGAAGTGGTTTTTTTTGACGATTTGAGCAATACGTTTGCCTGCCTCCTGCACGGAGATTGAAGGGACTTTTTTACCCGAGTGTCTCAGTGACCAGCCGGTAATATCATGATAAACCGCCGCACCTTTTTCAAAATCTTTTTCATCGCGGAAGTATCCTTGTGCGCCCAAAACAGAAAGGGTTGTGGCAGAGTGCCGCCATTTGCCATTGGCAACCATGTCCCAGTACTCGCGGCGAAAGCCATTGGCAAAAGTGGCGGAAAAGCCCTGCTCCCGGCACCATGTGAAGATGCCTTTTTCAGCCAACAACTGTGCCAGGCGTTTGTTCGGATACGCGGGTAAATGATGGCCCAAAAGCGCAGCGGCATTGACACCTGATAAAATCGTGCTTTGTCCGGTGGCGCTTTGCGGCAGGCCTGAAATGCCGAGACCGGCATCGGTGGGGACCACGATTGCCGCATTTTTTGAAGGGTTGAGAGGGAAATAAAGCGGCGTACCTGAACCCAAGGTTGTTTGGGTGGCGGCAAACGGGTTGTGTTTAGGATTGTTTTGTCCCAAACCAATACCATCAATGAATAGTAAGAGAACATGTGCCATGCTAACTTCCTGTATGAAAGAAAAGTGTTATCCGCGTCGTATAATGAAGCCTATATAGCCGGAATAGAGTAATAAGAGCAGCAATCCTTCCCAGCGGGAGATGCGTTTTTGTGTGAAAGCCAGGGGTAAAAGCAGAAGCGAGAAAATAAAGACCACCGGAAAATCAAAAGCCAGGGCATTGCTTGGAATAGGAATGTTCGTAATGCTCGAGACCAGACCGAGAATAAGCAGTATGTTGAAGATGTTTGAACCTACCAGATTGCCTACTGCCAAATCGGCTTTGTTCCGGAAGATGGCAATTATTGAGGCAACCATTTCCGGTAAAGATGTTCCCAGGGCGACAATGGACAATCCGATTAAAAATTCAGAGATGCCGAACAATCGGGCAATTGTGGAAGCGCCGCTCACAAAGAATTTTGAACCGCCCGCCAGGGCTGCCAGTCCAATGATTAAATATCCGAAATCAAA
The DNA here is from genome assembly GCA_021108215.1 of bacterium. Taxonomy (NCBI): domain Bacteria; species bacterium. Next base: position 110,776 of record JAIORK010000029.1, read on the forward strand.
CCAAACTGATTTAAGCAGCGTTGTGTCTGCGATGTCAGCCGTCTTAACCGCACTGGGTTTGCTTTTTCCGGCACGAAAAATCATTACCAGCAGAAAAAAAACCAAAAGACCGAGCAAACAAAGTCCTTCCAGGCGCGAAAGCTGTCCATTGAGACTAAACAGCCAGGCCAGGCCGGCCGTGAAGATTACGAGAGGGATTTCAAAACGAATGATTGTTGCAGAAATCATCAAAGGAACCAGCAGGGCGGAGGTGCCGAGAACAAGCCCGAGGTTGGCGATGTTGGATCCCAGAACATTGCCGATGGCAATATCCGGATTGCCTTGCAAGGCGGCGATCATGGAGACGAAAAGCTCAGGAGCAGAGGTCCCGAAACCAATAATGGTCACTCCGATGACAAGTTGGGAAATACCGCGACGCATCGCGAAAGAAGCGGAACCCCGCACAACTCCTTCGCCACCCAGCCATAAAAAAACACCACCAGCAATTAACTGTAAAAAAGCAATCCAACCTGTCATTATGTGTAGTGACTCCTGCTGCTTTTAGGATTAAAAAAATCAGGAGCACTTGTTTCGTGCCCCTGATGATGGCAACCAGCTGAAACATGACCGGGGAAATAAGCTGCCGGATAATCGTTAGGACATACTCCGGTGTACTTCGAGCATTTCATCAAACCGCGCAATAAAGAGATCCAGTATAGCCGGATCGAAATGAGTGTCCCGGCCTTCCAGGAGAATGGCTTTTACTTTTTCCGGCGGAAAGGGGTCTTTGTAAGGACGCTTGGATGCAAGGGCGTCAAAAACATCGATAATGGCAAGCAAGCGTGCAGCCAAAGGAATATTTTCTCCCTGGAAATTATTGGGATACCCCCCGCCTTTCCATTTTTCATGGTGGCAGGTCGCAATCTGGATGGCGAGTTGCAGCAGGGGAGCCTGGCCGAGTATTTGCGCACCCTTGGTTGTATGCGTTTTCATAATTTCCATCTCAGCGTCATCCAGTCTGCCCGGCTTGAGCAAAATGCTATCCGGGATGGCGACTTTGCCAATATCATGCATCATCATGGAAACACGCAAATTTTCGAGCTCTTTTTCTTCGAAACCCAGTTGCGGCGCCAGCCGGACGGCATACTCTCCGCAGCGTTCAATATGCAGTCCGGTATCATGATCGCGGAATTTTTCTGCTTTGGCCATGTTGAGCATACTTTGTATGTAAGCCTGTTTGACTTCGTCATAAAGCCGGGCATTGTCGATGGCAACCGAAATTTCCTGGGCCATATTTTTTAATTTTTGCATATCGGTTTGGGTGAAGGTACCGGAAGCTTTGTTGAGGACTTCGAGTACGCCGATTCGTTTGCCTTTGATGGGCAAGGGTGTTGCGATAAGATTTTTTGTAACGAATTTTGTTTTATCATCCACTTTTTTATAGAAAAAAGAACTTTTGGAAGCATCGGGAATGAGCAAGGTTTTTCCGGTTTGGAATGATTTTCCGGCAACCCCTTTGTCCGCCGGCATTCGGATGACTTTGAGCATATCTTTTTTGGCGCCGGTGGCAAGGTAGAATTTCAGCTCATCACTATCCGGATCATGCAGCAAGATAGATGAGGCGGTGGCGTTGAGGGTTTTTTCCATGAGTTTCATGGAAAGATTTAAGACTTCGTCGATGTTCAACGAAGAATTGATTAACTTGATGATGCGGTTACGTGCCGAACTGTCCAAGGTGGGTCTGGCTTTTTTTGCCGGTTTGGTTTTTGAAATGGACTTTTTTAAACTGTTTTTTTTCTTGGCGACAGCCCGGGAGTTTAGCTTGGTTTTTTTCATGATCCCACTCCTTGTTTACATACATAAATGGCATGACCCAAAGGTCATTTTACAGCCGACACGCATGAAATCTTGTATACTATTAATCGAATCAAAAAACATATTCTGACATGAATTAGCTTGTACTGCAAATACTAAGATGTTTTTTTTAAATGAGTTGTTGGACGTTTTTTTTAATTATGCATTTGTTTTTTGATAGAATGTGTCGATGCTAAAATAAGCGAAGCGAAAGAGGTGTTGGAATATGGCTGCTTGCCCAAAACTTGGAGCATGTCCTTTTTTTAAGGATCAAATGGAAAATATGCCTAATATTGCCGGAATACTGAAAGAAAAATATTGTCATGGGGATTATGCCGCATGCGCCCGCTACCGGGTTTCTGAAGCAAAAGGAAAAGAGTCTGTGCCCCATAATCTGTTTCCCACGGATATATCGGAAGCGGAGGTGCTTTTAAAAGAGGATTAATTAACCCGCCGGATCGGTTAGCGCAAAGGTGTCCGGCGTGGGACCTGTTGCCGGGGGTTCGGTTTTTATTTGGAATTGGTATTCTTTTCGGACCCAGAGTCCTGCAATGATAAAAGCCAATAAATCAGAGACGGGTATTGAAATCCATAGGCCGTTTAATCCCCAAATTCGGGGGAGAATCAGTATACAAGGTAATAAGAAAATCAGTTGGCGTGATAAAGAAATCAGCATGGCAGCCCTGCCTTTTCCCAGTCCCTGAAAAGTTGTGATCCACATAAAGGGTGGTCCCATCAGGGGGAGCATACACGTGGCCACCCGTGCGGCATGTGTTGCCAGGGGCAGAAAACTTTCGTCACGCGTAAATAAGCTGATCCAGAAAGCCGGAAATAACTGTAAAAATAAGTACCCTACACCGATGATTGCAAAAGAACTGATGGAAGCGATTTTGACCGCCCGCCACAATCGCGGGATTTTTTTTGCGCCATAATTGTATCCGACAATCGGCATCAGTCCTTGGGCCAGGCCGGCGATTGGCATCACAATTAATCCCATTAAACGAAAAACCAGTCCATTGGCGGCGATTGCGTGTGCGCCAAATCCGCCGAGAATATGATTGGCGATTGTCATGACAATTGAGCCGACAGTCTGCATGATAAAGGTTGGGAATCCGACCTGGTAGATATTGAGAAGAATGGTTTTGTGCGGAATGAGATAAGCAAGACGAAACCGGTATCCGGAACAGCAAAGCAGGTAAAATAAACTTAGCGATGCAGCACATCCTTGGGAGATCAGGGTGGCCACGGCAGCGCCTTTGACACCCCAGGCGGGGAAAAATGCCAGGCCGAAAATAAAGAAAGGATCAAGCAGGATGTTTAAAATGGCACCCACGGCCATGAAAATCATGGGTGCGAGGGTATTGCCTGATCCGCGGAAAATATTGTTGCTCATCATGGAAAAAAAAGTAAACCCGGCGCCAAACCCGATGAAAAACAAATAATTGTAGGCGAGCGGGAAAATATCGCTGGTGGCGCCCAGCAAGTTTAGGAAGGGTCGCGGAAAAAAAGTGGTCACCAAAGCAAAGAGCAGGCCAAAGATTACTGTCAGGGGGAAGACCTGACCGGCGATGTGGTTGGTTTCCTCGTGTTTGCCTTCGCCAAAGCGTCTGGCGATGAGTGAGGAAAATCCGGCGCCGGATCCGACACCAATGGCCACCAATAACATTTGGTAGGGGAAAATTACAGTGAGGGCAGCGATGGCATCAGGTCCCAGCTTGGCAACCCAGAAGGTGTCGGTGATATTGTACAGGGTCATAATAAACATAGATATCATACCGGGGATGCCCAATTGGAAAAGCAGGCGCCCAACAGGTGCGTGTCCAAGTTTTTGTGTTCTTTGCTGCATGCTTGCGGTCATGAAACATCCTTGTGGTTTTATCGTGTTAGCGCGATAAAATAACATACTTTATGCTTGGTGTCGAGTATTGTCCATTGGTTTCATGGTTTTCCTTGCTCTACCTCCCGGCATTGCATATAATAGGAAAGCTTGGTTTGTACAAAGATAAAATATTGTCAGAAGATACCGTTTGATAGTTTTTTCCGAAGTTGGTCGCCAGTGTGGAGACGCTATGCCAATACAAAAAAAAATTAAAAAAAAGACAGTTGCCCGAAAATCTGTTTCAGCCGGACGTAAGCAGGTTGAAAAAAAGCGGATTGTCAAACCGGCAAAAAAAACAGTGAAAAAACCGGTCGTGAAAAAGACCGGGATTAAGAAAAAAAGTATGTTCGCAGAACTGGGCCGGAATCAAACCCTTTTACAAGAAAATAAGCGTTTGGCATCCGATGTCCGGAAATATAAACATCAATTGGAAATGATCCGGAAAACCTCATTTGAGTTGACCCGAGAGACTCCGATCAGCCAGACACTGGCATCCTTGGCAAAAGCCGCCTCTGAATTTTTCAATGCGGATGCTGTTTCCTGCATGCACTGGGATGTGGAAAAAAAGCAGATGCTGATTAAAGCAGGCTATGGGTTTAAGACGGATTACATAAAAAGACAGGTCATTCCCTCTCGCAGTATCCGTCCTTTTCTTGAGAACGGAGTGGAGCATGCCTATTTTGAGAATATTCAGGAAACGCCTCAGGGTGATGTAGGTCTGATTCGAGAAGAGGGATTGGTAAGCGTACTCTCGATTTTTCTTAAATTTGGCAATACAGTGTTGGGTGCTATCAATCTGTATAGCCGGGGTCGGATTCGGAAATTCACAGATGAAGAACTGGAAAACGCAAAGCTATTTGCACAACATGCTGCGATTACTGTTCAAAATGCCAATCTCTATAAAGAAATGAAGGAAGAGGCTCAGATTGCCAAAACCTTGCTTCAGGTGGCGGAGGAAGTCGGAGCGCTCAATTCATTGCAGGATGTTTTGAACCGTGTTGTGATTATTTTAACCAGTGCGCTCAAATTTCATTTATGCGCGGTGTTTTTGTGGGATGAGAAGAAAAAGATTTTTTTACCGGCCAAAGCGATAGGCCTGCCACCGCACCGCAGTCCTTTATTTCAGACACTTATTTTGCGTAAAGAGGATTTAAATTTTACAGATAAGGAATTGGAGCAACGTTCCGTGATCAGCACACTTGAAAACCCGGGCCGTTTTCCCATGGAAAAAATTTCCAGCGTATTGCATGAGCGCGATTTACGCATTTTACCCTTAGTGACCAAGGGTAAAATGCTCGGCATTATCGGGGTGGGCGGGTTTTACGGTAAACAGAATTTTGGGTATAAAGATGAATTGTTTTTACGGGGTATTGCAGCGGAGGCGGCCATTGGGATTGATGATGCCAATTTATTTGAGGCCCTCGACGCCGCTTTTTGGGATATTATTAAATCTTTGGCAGCAGCGATTGAAGTGAAGGACAATTACACGCATAGTCACTCCGAATCGGTTACCAGCTACGCAACCGCTTTGGGCGAGGCGCTGGCGTTGGATGAAATGGAAATGAAGCTGCTCAACAAAGCCTGTTTGTTGCATGATTTGGGGAAAATCGGGATTGAAGATAGGATTCTTCAAAAAGAAACTCCGTTGACATTTGAAGAACGGATGAATATTGAAAGACATCCTGTGATCGGTTCTCAGCTTTTACAGTCGGTCGGAAGCCTGGCGGATGTTGCGGAGATTGTCCGTTTTCATCATGAAAAATATGACGGCACCGGGTATCCGGATCGCTTGAAAGGCGAGGCGATACCTCGATTGGCGCGCGTATTGGCTGTTGCGGATTCTTTTGATGCGATGACTTCCGACAGGCCTTATCGAAAAGCGCTTTCGTACCATCAGGCGGTTGACCAATTACGGACTTGTTCCGGTCTGCAATTTGATCCGGATTTGGTGGACGTGTTTCTTCAAGTGTTGGATAAGAAAAAAATAAAATGGGGATTGGTTGCCGTCCTGCCGGAATAAAATACGGATGCTATTTTTTAGGGTGTTAATATAAGAGTTAAGCACTTTTGGATTAATAAAAATCATTGTAAAATAGATGTATTTTGACAGACATCCGCAATGTTTTTTCAAAAGACATTCCAGATGTCTTAGCCTAACATTATTATGCAAAATTATGGTTTTTGTTTTCAAGGCTGTTTTTAATATTTACGCGTGTCTAACTCTTGTAAATAATAAACTAAAAAGGATTGGCGAATGAAACAATGTTTTTTCTAGAAGCGATTGTCTTAGGTGTTGTTCAAGGATTGACTGAGTTTTTACCGATTAGCAGTTCAGCCCACTTGACACTTTTGCCGAAAATTTTTGGCTGGGAGGCCGAACTTCTCAATTCGCTGGCATTTGATGTTGCACTGCATTTTGGAACACTGTTGGCTGTGGTGGTGTATTTTTGGAAAGATCTCAAGACAATTTTGGGCGCGTGGATTTTAAGTTTGTATCAACCCGGGATGCGCTCGGATAAAAACGTCCGCCTGGGATGGTTTATTATCATTGGCACCATTCCTGCAGTGATTGCAGCGCTGGTTTTGAAGGAGTCGATTGAAACGACGTTTCGGGCACCATGGATCATCGGGGCATGGCTGGTGGGATTCGGTTTGGTGATGGCTGGGGCGGAAGCCGCCACCCGCAAAGAACGTGAGGTGGGAAGTATGAAATGGGGTGAAGCTCTGTTTGTGGGTTTTGCCCAGGCACTGGCTTTGATGCCGGGTGTTTCCCGCTCCGGCAGTACGATTGCTGCCGGAATGTTGCTGCGGTTTCGCCGGGATGAGGCAGCCCGGTTTTCTTTTTTGCTGGGCATGCCGGCGATTTTCGGAGCAGTGGTGTTTAATTTGCCGGATTTGGCGGCGGCGGCTATTGACCAATCGTTGGTAACACTGCTGGTGGGTATGCTCGCCGCCGCAGTCACCGGATACGGCTGCATCAAATTTTTGCTTGCTTATTTGCGTAAACGGACCTTATATATATTTGTTGTTTATCGCGTGGTGTTGGGAATTGGCATTATTATTTGGGCCCTTCGGGCCGGTCATTAATTATTTAGGAGGAAGTTTATGGATCCGTATTCAACACAAATGCTTATGATGAACCAGTTTAATCATATTACCAGTGTGTTTGTTGAACATGTAGGTGACTTACTGGTTGCCTCGGTGGTTATTGTTGTCGGGTTGTTTGTGGCAGAGATCACAAAACATCTGGGAGGTGCGATTTTAGGTTTAATTCGTTGGAATGTGTTTTGCAATTGGTTGGGCATCACCCGCATTTGGAATAAGTTTCGGGCGGATGTTGTGCCGGCCAAAGCGACCGGCGAGGTGCTATGGTGGTTGGTGTTTGTCTCCTTTGTGATGAAGGCATTGATTATCACGGAGCTTGCATCGGTTGCCTGGATCGGACGGACCTATTTTGAGTTTTTACCCTTGTGTTTTCGCGGAGTGTTTGTTTTGGCGGCCGCCTATGCCCTGGCCCAGGGTGCAGCGCGCCTGATTGCCTTTGTCGTGGAAAAACCCGGGGCGGTCTTTGCAGCGGGTTTGGTGCGCATACTTATCTTAAGTTGTGGTGTTTATTCAACGTTACTAACGCTGGGCTGGGATCAGAAATTTGTCTTGCCGGCGGTGCTGGTGCTTTTGGGCAGTGCAGCACTCACGCTGGCGTTGCAATGGTCTCTGGGAAAAGATCGCGTTGGGCGTCAGATTATTCGGGTGAATGATTTTGAGGAGGGGCTGTCCTAACCATGATTATTTTGGGAAGGGATATTTGTGGAAACCTTGAGGTTTCTTCCAGGAAAGAATGGCTTGAGACCAACGGCATTGGCGGGTATGCCTTTGGCACGGTGGCCGGGATGCATACCCGGAGTTATCATTCTCTTCTGACGGCATCCATTGAGAAACCTTTGTGCCGCGTCATGATGCTTTCTCAACTTGAAGAAGCCTTGATCTATGGCGGTAAAAAGTATTCACTTTCCACCCATCACTATCTTAAGGCGATTTCGCCGGTAGGTTATTTAAATATTGAAGAATTCAGGCTGGATCCCTATCCTGTGATTACTTACCGGATTGCCGATCTTTTGTTGGAAAAACAAATTTTCATGTCTTATGGTGTTCCCTTAACCTGGATTACTTATCGGCTTTTAAACGCACCGCCCAATCATGAAAAAGTATTCCTGGTAGTACGTCCTTTGGCCAATTTCCGCGACCATCATCTTAAGCAAAAGGAGCGGCGCTTTTTTAATACGCATCATGATTTGGAAAAAAAAGTCGTGCAACTTTTGCCGGACCAAAAGATGCCGGCATTGAATATTTACCACAATGCCGTTGGTTATGAACATTCAGCGCAATGGTACACGGACCTTTTTTATCGGGAGGAAAAGCAACGGGGACTGGCCTGTTCGGAAGATTTATTTTCGCCCGGTGTGATTCACTTTGAGCTTTCCAGTGAGCAGGAGACCGGGTTTCTTGCTGCGACGACCAAAATTTTGGAAAATCCCGATCCGGTGGCGGCCGCGCAAGCGGAAAAAAGTCGTCGGCATGATTTGGTGAAATCACTGGAGCCGGGAGACCGGTTTGGGAAAATCCTCGCCGCAACAGCAGATCAATTTATCGTGAAACGGGACGAAGGACTAAGCGTGATTGCCGGTTATCCCTGGCTGCCGGACAGCGGTCGGGACAGCATGATTGCGCTGCCGGGATTAACGTTAAGCCTTGGGCGGTATGAAGAGGCACGTGCACTGTTACAAACTTATGCCGGTTTTTGCAATAAAGGGATGCTGCCGAATTATTTCACGGAAGTGGATTCGCATCCTTATTACAACACATTGGATGCCGCCTTGTGGTTTTTTGTGGCGGTTTTTCACTATTTTGAACGGGTTGAAGATGAGACGTTTATCCGCAATGAGATCTGGGAACCGATGCGCGAAATCATTAAATACTATCGGGCAGGCACCCGTTACAATATTCATATGGACGCGGATGGATTAATTACAGTTCCGGAAGAAGGTGCTCAGTTAACCTGGATGGATGCTCAGGTAGGGGATTGGATTGTTACCCCCCGTTCGGGAAAAGTCGTGGAGGTGAATGCGCTTTGGTACAATGCACTTCGCACGATGGAGATGTTGGCGAAAATAGTTGGAACTGACCGGGAGTTGACGGAGTATCAAACGCTGGCAGGTCAGGTTGGCGATTCTTTTCACCGGATATTTTGGAATGAAGCATGCGGCTGTTGTTACGACTTGGTGGAGGAACATTATCAAGAAGAGACCACACGGCCCAATCAGGTTTTGGCAATCGCATTGCCTTTTCCGGTTGTCACCGGGAAGAAAGCTAAAAAAATTCTGAAAAATGTTCGTCAGGAATTGTATACCACATTTGGTTTTCGAACCCTCGCGCGTGACCATGCGGATTACAAGGGAACGTATGACGGTGATATCATCAGTCGTGAGGGAGCGGCGTATCAAGGGACGGTGTGGCCCTGGCTTTTAGGCCCTTATGCAGATGCTTTGCGAAAAGTCAATGGCAATACCCCTGAAGTTCGTTCTGAAATTAAGCAGCTTATTAAACCGTTTGAAGAGCATATTCGGGAAGCGGGTTTGGGGACGATTTCAGAAATGTTTGACGGAGATCCACCTCACTCTGCACGGGGGTGTTTATCCCGCGCATGGAATGTAGCGGAAATATTGCGGCTTCATCTGGAAATGCAAGCTTAGTGTAGTGCGTCATAAGTAACTTTATATTTGTCATTGCGAGCGAAGCCCCGACCGGATGGGGGATCGTATGGGACTTCTGTTGGTCGCAATCTCGTTTTTATCATCATTTTGCAATCAAAACAGATTGCTTTGTCGCAAAAAATGCTCCTCGCAATGATAATTAAATATAAAGAAGTGTTGGACACACTACGCTAGCGTTTTTTGGGAGAATGATTGTTTGTGGCCGTTTTCGCGGCCGTTTTTTTGAATAACGATTTTTTCACAATAGGAAAATTTAGGCGGTGTTGCATCAACGCGAATTTACCTTGCTTTCTCATAAGAGATTAAAATATAATGATTTACAAATATTCAATAAAGACCAGTTTATTTTAGGAGCGTTGCATGAGCGAACCATCCGCGGTTGAATTACAGCAGCAGCATCCGCCTTCGTGCGGAAAATGGAGCTGGGGTGCAGCATTGCTTAATATTATTTGGGGGGGCAAACACGGAATTGATGTGGCTTTTTTAACATTGGTGCCTGTCTTGGGTTTGGGTGTCCCTATTTTGTTGGGATTGAAAGGCAATCAGTGGGCGTGGGAAAAAGGCGGCTGGAAAAGTGTGGAACACTTTGAACGCGTTCAACGTAATTGGGCTTTTTGGGGTTTTATAACTTGGTTTTTTATTTTTATTGTGTTGTTCATTCCGCTCATGTTTGGGATCGTTCAGTTGAAATGGCAACATTCTAAAATTTATAAAGATGCGATGACCGAATTTGTTAAAATTGATAAAATCCGGACACTTCTCGGGGAACCTATCCAGGGTCGTGTTGCCGCCGCCAAAACGCTTTCATCCGATCAGGCGCGATTTTCGGTCCGTCTTAAAGGGAGTAAAACGCGGGCGACAGTACGTTTTCACTTAATGAAAATTGAAAAACAATGGTCGGTCTACCGAATGACGCTGTACAATGCCACCGGGCAAGCAGGCATCGATTTTCCTTTGCCGGAGCACATGCTGATGGTTGGTGAGGGCAATCCGGTTCCTGCGCAAGATGAAAACCAAGTCCGGTATGACGTTGTGCTTAAAAGTGTCGGGGAGGCTGAATTGTATTCTTTGAGTAGCGTGTTGTGTGATCTCGATAATACCCTTGGAAAAAAGGCGGCAATTGAAGCTGTTCGTTATGCCCCGAAAATTATTTATCAAGGGGCTACTTTGGCAGGTGCTTTAAAAATCCAACGAAAACTGCAGGATTATGGTGCCGTGGTTGCCATCGAAAAGAAGCAGATCGGAAATGAATAAATTATCCGTTGATGTAAATGCTGCGGAGGAACAAGCAGCGCTGGCGTTTATGCGTGATGATTTTAATCAATGTTTTGAACAGATGCGATATTATGACAATCAAATTGTCGGCATTTTTAAATTTCTGTTTGTTGTGTACACTTTTTTAACCGGTGTGGTAACAGCGTTGTATCAATATTTTTTGGGAACTGCGCCGACAATGAAAACCCCGGCAGTGGTGACCCTGGGCGTAGGTTTGCTGCTCGGTATGTTTCTTTATGCCATTCTAATAAGAAATCGAATTTATTTTGTTAAAGCTGCCCGGTATATTAATATGCAAAGAGTTTTTTTTATGAAGATTAAACCCTTGGGATTTGAAAATGCCGTGCCGATGTATGATCAACCCGACCGGCCGCGGCATTTCAATTGGATCAGCTCACAGTCTTGGATGATTTATATGGTGGCTTTTTTAAATGCCATGGTGTTCTATATGATCAGTCTTTTTAGCCGGTCGTTTTCCAGCCTGGCAGGCGCGGCGATTGCTTTTTCTGTTTTTTGTATTCAAATTGCCGCTGCCGTCATTGTACTCAAGTTAAGAGATTAAGCTTTCGGGAGTCGGGGTAGGATTATCAATGACCCGGCGGGTGTTAAGGTGCCGGGTGTTTATTTGTGATCGATACGCCAAGTGTATCCGGCTTGTATTTGGGATTCATGGGATCGTCTTTCCATGAGGATGGGTTGTCAGCGATATACTCCCGCAACAAGTTGAGACGGGTTTCGTTTTTAATTTGTTCATGTTCAAGTGGTTTTTTCCAGACAGGACCTTGTAAAGCGGCATTAAACTCATAGATGTATTTTGATGAGATATCAATAAATTTTTGGATTATTTCATCAATGTCCGCAGTGACTCCCGGATTTTCACCCAGCTCGGTTTTTTCCAGGAAAATATTTTTAAGAGGTAATTTGTGCAAAACCAGGATGCCGTGCAGATGGTTAGGCATCACCACGCAAAGATCCAGATGGATATTGGGATATAGGACGGGAAGGTCATACCAGCAGTCCTGGACAGCTTGACCTGTGGGATTTAAGTGGACCTGATGGTTTTTGATGGAGCCGAAGTGACAGGTACGCATAATGGTATGAAGTGATAGGAAATAGAGTTCGATTTCAGGCCGACCAAAAAGATCAGGTGTTGTTTTTGTTTCGGTTCGTTGCCCGGGTGGTCTGGAATTTAAATGTGAAATACGGATGCGGTTTGGTCCGGTTCGTCCTGATGGTTTTGAGAGCATGGTATTGAATCCTTGTCCTGGTTTGTATGTTGCTTATATAGATAAGACGCACAAGAAGGAATAATATTTCAAAAAAAATGATTTTTGTATAAAAAAATAGTTATCGTGCCAGCGCGAACACAATGGGCAGCTTGCCCGGCGTACTTACCCGGCGAATGCCGGGTGCCGGGTAAGCCTGTGGATTTTTATCCCCAGGGTGAGGAGACGCCTGTTGTGGACGGCGCTTGTCAGGTTTTTTTTCTATAACTTGTTACATTTCATTAAAAAATCACTCCCCTATTTACCTGAAACAGTATATAATCCCATTTTTAAAAATAAAAAGGTGATTGATTTATGTCGAGAAAAGTTGTCGCCATTGTTGGCAGACCGAATGTAGGCAAATCAGCTCTGTTTAACCGTATTATCGGTAAAGCACGAGCAATTGTTGATGAACATGCCGGGTTGACGCGTGATCGGAATTATGATATTGCCCGTTGGCTTGACCGGGATTTTTTACTTATTGATACAGGTGGTTTTGAACCGGAGTCAACCGACCATATTCTTAGTCAAATGCGGCGTCAGACCCAGTTGGCGATGGAAGAAGCGGATGTCATTGTCATGGTTGTTGATGGACGGACACCGCTTGATCATGCAGATCGGGAATTGGCCAAGCATCTGCGTAAATCAAGCAAACCAATTGTTCTGGGCGTTAATAAAATAGATAACGAGCAGTTGGAAGCGCAAGCGCATGATTTTTGGTCATTGGGATTTGGACATCCTTATGCCATTTCAGCATTGCACGGCCGCTGTGTTGATGAACTGCTCGATGCGGTAATTGAGCACATTCCGCCAATAACCAAACCAACCGAAGAAGATGAGTTGACAATTAAAATTGCAATTACCGGCAGGCCCAATGCCGGCAAATCATCCCTGGTGAATAAAATTTTGGGGACAGACCGTGTGCTGGTGCATGATGAGCCGGGGACGACGCGAGATACGGTGTCTTCGTTTTTTCAGTTTCAGAAACGACCCTATCAAATTTTGGATACTGCCGGATTGCGGGCAAAGAAAAGAATTTCTCATGCGATTGAGCGGTACGCGGTGATGCGGGCGTTGCGGACCATTGAAGAGACGCATATTGCGGTTTTAATGCTGGATGCCAGCTGCACGATTACAGAACAAGACGAACATATTGCCGGATACATCCATGAATCAGGACGCGCCTGTATTTTGGCAATTAATAAATGGGATTTGATTGAAAAGGATACGCATACCACAGACCTGTTTATTAAAGGATTGCGGAAGCGGATGCCGTTTATGGATTATGCCCCGGTGATTACAATCTCTGCAAAAGACGGGCAACGTGTAAACCGGCTCTTAGAACTGGCGGCCTATGTAGATGAACAGCATGTAATGCGGATTAAAACCAGCTTGCTAAATAAAGCACTTCAGGATATTATCCATAAGCATCCGGCACCCAGCCGGCGGGGGAAGGTTTTGAAAGTGAAATATATCTCCCAAACCGGCGTCAGACCACCGGCTTTTGCTCTTTTTGTCAATGACGTCAAACGGATGCATTTCGCTTACCTGCGACATATAAAAAATGAATTACGCGCCCGGTTTGGTTTGGAAGGGACGCCGCTGATTATTATGCTGCGGGGCAGTAAGGAGAAAAAATGATAATAGTGACCTTGAAAATTATTGGGATTTTACTCGTTAGCTACGGGATAGGGTCCATTCCTTTTGCGTATGTTTACGGGAAAATACGCGGTGTTGATATTCGGACACAAGGGTCGGGCAATCCAGGTGCGACGAACATTATGCGCGTGTTCGGAGTGTTTTCCGGAATTTTAGTATTATTGGCAGATGCGGCGAAGGGTTATCTGGCAGTGGTTATTATTGCCGGATGGGCTGTGACGGGGAATCCCGATTTACTTAAAGTCGCCTGCGGTCTGGCCGCGATTATGGGGCATACGTTTACGTTTTTTCTTCGGTTTAAAGGCGGGAAGGGGGTTGCCACAACTTGCGGCGTTTTTTTAGGTTTGGCACCCTTGGCAACCTTGCTGGTTTTAATTCCATTTGTGGTTGTCGTGGCACTTACCCGCTATATTTCAGCCGGATCATTGGTGGCTGCACTTAGTTTTCCGGCAATCATCTGGTTTGTCGGTGAAACCGGACACCAGTATTTATTTTTTTATGTTTCGGTTTTATCAGCACTGATGATCGTTTTGAAGCACCGGGCGAATATCGGTCGGATTGTAAAGGGAACGGAAAACAAATTCGGGCAGAAGGTTAAAGTGTCTTCGAAATAAAGTGATGGGATGGATTTTATGACGGAAACTGTTACGCAAGGGGACCAACAGACGATTAGTGTTATCGGCGCCGGAGCATGGGGAACTGCATTGGCGATTATTTTAGCGCAAAACAACCATGCTGTCAGGCTTTGGGAATTTTTTCCTGACTATGCCGCGATTCTCAACGATCGCCGGGAGAATCCGAAATTTTTACCGGGCATAAAAATTCCGGAAACAATCCGCATTACCAGTGATTTGGAAAAAGCGGTTCAGGACAGCCGGATTGTCGTTATGGCGGTTCCTTCCCAGGTGCTGCGAACCGTCATTCGGAAAATTGCCGGCTATGGCATGCCGCTGGACACCATCATAACAGCATCCAAAGGGATTGAACAAACGACTTTGATGAGGATGTCGGAAGTTGTTAAACAAGAATGCGGATTATGCCGGGAGTGTTGTGTGCTTTCCGGTCCCAGTCATGCAGAGGAAGTCAGCCGGCAGATTCCAACCTCCGTTGTCGCGGCGGCAAAGGATGTAGCAACCGGAACATTTATTCAGACGTTGTTTAGTACGGAACATTTTCGCGTCTATAGCAGTCAGGATGTTGTAGGGGTTGAATTGGGCGGTGCGTTGAAAAATGTTATTGCGATCGCCGCCGGCATTGTGGATGGCTTGGGATTGGGAGATAATACCAAAGCAGCCCTGATGACCCGCGGGTTGGCGGAGATGGGACGTTTGGGCAGGGCTTTGCAGGCGAAACCGGAGACGTTTGCCGGACTCTCCGGTATGGGAGATTTAGTTGTGACTTGCACGAGTCAGCATTCCAGGAATCGTCGCGTTGGGGAAGAACTTGGCCGGGGCCGGACGCTGGAAGAAATTTTGAACAGTATGGAAATGGTCGCCGAAGGGGTCGAGACCACCAAGTCCGCCAAGCGCCTGGCAGATCAGAAAAACGTTGAGATGCCCATCATCACCGAGGTCTACAAAATATTATTTGAAGTCAAGTCACCCCGGATCGCGGTCAAAGATTTAATGCAGCGTCCCCGAAAAACGGAAATGGAGACCGGCGGGAAATCCGGATCGGAGGCAATAGGTTGAAAAGCAAACCATCCAAAGAAAAAACGGTTACGAAGGCAGTGTTGGCTCAAAAATTATCCGAACTGGGTCTGTCACGTCGCTACTGCCGGAAAATAATCGATTATTTTTTTGAACAGCTTACGGATTCGCTCCTGAAAGGTGAGGTCATTCATCTGGTTGGTTTTGGGTCGTTTCATTATAAAACAAGAAATCCAAGAAAGAGCCGCAATCCCAGAACAGGTGAATCGGTTGACGTGCCAAAAAAGAAAGTAATACAGTTCAGAGCGGGCAGTGGATTAAAAAAACTTGTTAGACAGTGAGTTTAAAGTATCAGGGAGGCATTTATGCCGAAAGCAAAAAAACAACCTGCGAGTGAAGGGAAGTCTCTTCCGGAAAAAATGTTTTATCAGATTCGGGAAGTCAGTGAAATTGCAGGTGTAAAATCACATGTGCTGCGGTACTGGGAATCGGAATTTCCGCAGCTTAGACCCGACAAAGGGAGCACGGGTCAGCGGATTTACCGGAGTAAAGACCTGCGGCTGATCCAGAAAATAAAACAACTGCTTTATGATGAAAAATTTACGATTGCGGGTGCCAAAAGAAAATTATCCGGCGAACTGCGTCCTGAAAAAGCGCAAATGAATTTAAAATTAGGGTTACGCGAGAATAAATTATTTAATACAATCCATCGCGTGAAAAAAGAACTGGAAGGTATACTGCAAATGCTCAATCGTGAATAACTGGACGGTTGGATTTTTTAGGTATCAGGAGTGTTTGCGGAGTTTTAAATGATTTTGAAAAAACAAAAACAGCGGTTGCACCGGATAAGGCTTTCGGGTATAGTATGGCCTTTTCGTTTTAGGATGCGTTTTGTTTGTCGGGGCGTAGCGCAGTGGCTAGCGTGCTCGCTTGGGGTGCGAGAGGTCGGAGGTTCAATTCCTCTCGCCCCGACCAGTAAAATTTTCGCTTTGCGAAAATTTTGGAGCAGCTGAGCAGTAGAACAGTAGAGCAGGAGAGAAAAGCGAAGCTGCAGTCTGCGGTTCTACAGTTCGGGAAATCAAGAGCAATGGAACCTCCGGTCTCTCAGGGGGATTGGGGGAACAGCTATTTTTAAAAATTTGAAAGTCGGTATTGATCTTATGTCGGGGCGTAGCGCAGTGGCTAGCGTACCTGCTTCGGGAGCAGGGGGTCGGAGGTTCAAGTCCTCTCGCCCCGACCAGTAAAATTTTCGCTTTGCGAAAATTTTGGAGCAGCTGAGCAGTAGAACAGTAGAGCAGGGGAGAAAAGCGAAGCTGCAGTCTACTGTTCTACTGTTCGGAAAACCAAGAGCAATAGAACCTCCGACCCCAAAGGGGGCTCGGTATAATATGAAGTACCAAGTGAAGAGTATTTGAGGACTAAAGGATGTTTCCCAAAAATAATAAAAACATTTTTTTTCTTGCAGGCATTGGGGCGCTCCTTTCGCTTTTCGCGGTCAGTCAAGCATGGGCAAAAGTTGATTTGGCCACACGTTATTTAGAACGCGGGACATCGCTTGCGGGGCCTACCGGCTGGGTTAACATTCCATCGGCTTCGGTTCCCGGATCAGGGAATTTATCGGCCGGAATTCATTTGAATCGGGCTAAAATAAATATAGGATTATTCGACTTTATTGAGGCAGGACTTTTTTTTAATGCGGATGAATTGGCGGCGGCGTTTGAACCTTACCGGAATTTGTCTCGCTGGGATCTGGTGGAAAAAAATGTTCCGGCATTTTTAAAGGATGCTTTCCGGGGTCAGGCAAAACTTAAGCTGCTGGACCAAGATTGGGCGGCTATTGGTTTGGCGGTTGGTGTTGAAGAACAGGATTACTATTGCACTGTTCAGCGTTTTTTTACCGGATTGTCCAATGTGACGCTGCTCGTCGGCTGGGGAACCGGACGTTTTGAAAAAGGTTATTTCGGATTGGGAAAAACCCTTTTTCCCGGGTCGGAAATGATTTTTGAGTACGATGCAACCGGCATTAATATTGGAATACGGATGTTGCTGGCATCCAATTTAGTTCTTTCGATCGCTGGTCGAAATTTGGATACGATTGGAGAAGTTCAGAATTTAGGTGAGGTTATATCAGATCATTTGATTTTTGGGATTACTTATGTTGAAAAACTATGGTGAAACCGGAGCGGCGATTGCGTGCGGCAGCTTCAGGATTGGTTCAAGGTGTTGGGTATCGTTATTTCATCCAGCGCACAGCAGTTTCGATGCACCTGACTGGATTTGTGAAAAACCAGGCAGATCGGTCTGTTTTGGTGGAAGCGCAGGGGCAGGAAAAAATGTTGGAGCGTTTTATTCTCGCAATGAAACAAGGCCCGGAGTTGTCTGTGGTTGAAAAGGTAAAAGTAGAATGGCTGGACCCCGAATCTGATTGGGTGGACTTTCAAATTAGCTTCTAGGGTAAAGGAACCGTTGCATGGCAATTACTCAGAAGAAAAAAGCAGTTAAAAAAAAGAGCGTGAAAGCGCAATCGCAGACTAAAAAGGCAACCTCTCGTTCGGGAAAGGCTGCCAACGGGATTGCCCCGACAAAAATCAAGAAAAGTATTCATTCGAAAAAAAATATCCTAAAAAGCGTATTAAAAAAAAATGTAAAAGTTGACCGTTCGGCAAAACTGAAAAAAGCCGGCCGCCCGGTTAAACTGAAAAAAGCCGGCCGCCCGGTTAAACTGAAAAAAGCCGGCTGCCCGGCAAAGTTGAAAAAAGCCGGTCGTCCGGCCAAACTGAAAAAAGTCGGCCGCCCGGCAAAGTTGAAAAAAGCCGGCCGCCCGGTTAAACTGAAAAAAGCCGGTCGTCCAGCCAAACTGAAAAAAGTCGGCCGCCCGGCAAAGTTGAAAAAAGTTGGCCGTCCGGCCAAACTGAAAAAAGTCGGCCGCCCGGCAAAGTTGAAAAAAGCCGGCCGCCCAGCTAAAATAAAAAAAACCGGCCGTCTGGTAAAAATCTTTCAAATTAATAATAAATCAAAAGAAAATTTGAAGCGCGGCCGTCCGGCGCGAATAAAATTCGGCCTGGGGGAGGAGAAGAGGACGCCGGTATCGGCGAATGAAGTTAAATCGCACGCTTTGGGTGACAGGGAAAATGAACGCCATTCAGTGCCCGATGAATCGACCCACAGCTTGAATGCGGAGGAGACGCTTCAGGGTGAGGCGCTCGCGCAGGAGAATGAAGCAGTAAAAGAAGAAGTTGAGCTTGGTCACGAACAGGATCAAGCGAAGCTGGGATATCAGGTGCTGGAAGATAAGGAAGAAAAACGGGGGCGCAAAGGGCAGGAAATTGATGCGGTCAAGCAGTACCTTGTGGAAGTCAGTAAAGTGCCGCTCTTGACTTTTGAGCAGGAGCAGGCGTTGGCGTATCGTGTGAAAAAAAATGATGCTACAGCGCGGCAGACGATGATTGTCAGTAATCTGCGTCTGGTGATTTCCATGGCCAAGCGTTATTTGAATCGGGGGCTGTCTCTGCTTGATTTGATTGAGGAGGGCAATCTGGGTTTGATGCGGGCAGTTGAAAAATTTGAACCTGAAAAAGGTTTCCGGTTTTCAACCTATGCTGCCTGGTGGGTGCGCCAGCACATCAAACGCGCTTTGGCAAACCAAAGCAATCTTATTCGATTGCCCGTCCATGTGGTTGAAAAGGTATCGCGGTTTTCGCGTGTGAAGTATGAACTGTCTCAGAAGCTTCGGAGGGAACCCTCGTCGCATGAAATCGCCAAAGCGCTGAAAGTTACCGTGGAGTATGTCAATGAACTTATGCAGGTAGATCAAAAACCCGCTTATCTGGAAACCATGGTGGGACATTCTGAAACGGATGGAAGAAAATTGGGGGATTTTCTGGAAGACAAGAAAAATGAGTCTCCGGATGCCAGTATTCTGGGGAATATTCAAAAAGAGCGCTTGCAAGACATGCTCAATATATTGACTGAAAAAGAAAGAATGATTATTATTACGCGCTTCGGGCTTGATGAGGCCTCTCCCTGTACGCTTGAACAGACCGGAAAAGTTTTTGGACTGACACGCGAAAGAATCCGGCAAATCGAAATGACTGCACTGAAAAAATTACGTGCTTATTTACGCCAGGGTCATTCCGGCGTTGAGGATATTTTTAAATGAACGAGGTGACGGATATGGTGGAAAAAATCAAAGAGAAGGTCCGTGATATTTTGAATTTTCCTAAACCGGGTATTGTATTTAAAGATATAACACCGCTGCTGGGCGATCCCAGGCAGTTTCATAAGGCAGTTGATATGATTGCCGACCATTATTCCGGAAAAAGAGTTGATCAGATTGTGTGTGTGGAAGCGCGCGGGTTTATTCTGGGGGCACCTCTGGCGTATAAATTGGGTACGGGCATTGTTCCGGTACGCAAACCGGGAAAGTTACCCGGACAAACGCTTCAGACGACCTATGCATTGGAATATGGCACAGATTCGCTGGAAGTTCATGCTGATGCAATTAAACCGGGCGAGCGTGTCTTGATTGCTGATGATTTGTTGGCTACCGGCGGGACAGTCGCGGCAGCCATGGATTTAATTGGGAAATTAAAAGGTGAGATTGTCGGTATAACATTTCTCATTGAATTGGCATTTTTAAAGGGGCGGGAAAAACTCGGCAATCAGGATGTGTTTTCCCTGCTGACGTATTAAGCGGGTCGTGTCGCCCCCGTAGCTCAGTTGGATAGAGCAGCGGTTTCCTAAACCGTTGGCCGTGCGTTCGAATCGCGCCGGGGGCACCAGTCCCGCACCGAAGGTGCGGGACAGAGCAGCCGAGCAACAGATCAGCAGATCAGCAAAGG
>JAIORK010000030.1 GCA_021108215.1 bacterium
GGGAATAATATTCGCGCGATTGCCTGGGGCGGTAATTCCGAATGGTACATTGTCGGCAACAGCGCAAAAATTAATGCTTATAATGGCAGTACTTTTACGGATCTTTCCAATAGCCTGACCGGCTGGGGTTCCAACAATATTTTGACAATAGCCGATGGAAGCGGCACGGAAAATTTCTGGCTTTTTGGCGGCGGTGCGAGCGGCGTGGGAAAGCTTACCAAGTATGACGGCACCACATTTACAAATTTAGAAAGCACAGCTGGTTTTTTTGGAAATACATATACGGTTTACTCGCTTGCCTTTAATGGGACTTATTGGTTGATCGGCGGCAGCCAAGGTCGGCTGTCCCGCTATTCGGGAGGCACGTTTACGGATCTTTCTTTTCTTTTGGATGGTTCGGGTGCCGGGCAGGGTAACTTCGGAAGCAACAATGTCTATGCGATTGACTGGGACAGCACCAATAGTGTCTGGCTGATCGGCGGTTCGGGCGGTAAACTGGCAAGTTACAACGGTTCAACATTTACCGACCGCTCAGCATCGGTTTCAACGTTTAACAATATCTATTCACTCCATCACGATGGAAATTATTGGATGCTGGTCGGGAATGATACGGGCGGGAATACGGAATGTTATTCCTGGGATGGTAGTATTTTTCGAGATCTTTCCAGCAGTCTGGAAAATATGGGGGCCAGCCTGCCGTTTTATTCCATCACGGGAAATGGAACGACCTGGCTGATGGGCGGTGCCCAGGCCAAGGTCAATGATCATACCGGTGGGGCGTCTTCCACAACATTTAATGACCGCTCCAACCGTCTGGCGGATTTTGGGACCAAGGACATTATGGCTTGTGCTTATAACAGTACCAATGGGTACTGGCTGGTGGGTGGCGCGGACAAAGCGCTCAATAGCTATAATGGAACATCCTTTACGGATATTTCGAGTCATCTGGCTGGTTTTGCTGCAACGGATGATGTGCTTTCCGTTGGATACAATGGAACTTATTGGCTTATCGGAGGAACCGGCGGAAAATTTTCACGCTATAACGGGACATCGGGTACGGATTTATCCACGAATCTTGGTTTTGGTTCCAATGCGGTGTATGCCGTCGAATGGAACAGCACCAACAGCGAATGGCTGATTGGCGGCGCAGGGCCGAGCTTGAAGACTTACAATGGTGCCTCGTTTTCTTCGGATCTTTCAAGTTCTATGTCGAGTTTTACCGGGAATATTCGCGCTATTTGTTATTCCGGCGGATGGTATATTATTGGCGGGACGTCCGGCTCCATCAACCGCTATAACCGTACAACATTCAGTAATCTGGCATCCAGTTGGGGCTCGGAGGATGTTTTTGCGATTGATTCAAATGGGAGTGAGTTTTTGGTGGGCGGATCCAATGCGACCTGCAAGCGTTTGATACC
>JAIORK010000031.1 GCA_021108215.1 bacterium
TGTGCTTCGCTCCGGTGAGTCCAAAATTATTATCCGCTACTGATTTCGCCGCATTACCTACATCCTTCACATACCAGGTTTGGGTGCGCCCCAACTCGTTGGTCCCATCGGTGTATTCCGTGATGCCGTGGAAATCACTCGACTGAATGGTGGTTTCCGTATGCTTCGCTCCGGTGAGTCCAAAATTATTATCCGCTACTGATTTCGCCGCATTGCCTACATCCTTCACATACCAGGTTTGTGTGCGCCCCAAGTCATTTTCCGCGTCTGTGTGTTCTGTGATGCCGTGATATTCGCTGGAAGTGATTGTCGTCTCAGTGCGACGTGATCCTTTCAGACCAAAGAAATTGTTAATTTCAGACCAGATAGCATTTCCAATGTTTTCCTGATACTCGGTTTTTGTGATGCCTAAACCATTTTTAGCCATGGTTTCCTGAGTAATACCATTGTACTTACTGGCCGTGATCTCCGTGGTGCTTACCAAAGAACCCTTTAAACCATAATTATTCCTGCTCGTGCTTTTTACGGCAATACCATAAGGCCCGCCATCCCGCGTATCAAAAAAAGTTTCCGTGACTCCCAACTCGTTGGCAGCTTTAGAGTATCGCTGCAATCCATGCCGGGGATCCATATCAACCATGGTTTCTGTATAAAGCGCACCTTTGAGACCAAAATTATTCATCGAAATATTTTTGGATTCCAATCCGGTTCTGGCATCAAATCCCAAACTCGTGGTTGTCCCAAAATCACTTGCGGAAACCCGCCGGGTGGTTATGCCTGTCTCCGTATGAAACTCGGAATGGGTTGTGGTATTACGAGAAGCATACAGTCCGACCTTGCTATAGCGAATGGTATCTATAGCGTCACCATGAATGTCATAGGTGCTGACAGTTTTACCAAGATCATCTTCTGTGGAATTACTCTGAATACGGCCAAATTCGTCATACACATACTCGGCACTGACTTTGTATCTCCCGTTCAACAATCCGTAATTATCATTTTGTTCTGAATACCGGACCAACGAATCTTTATCAAACTCTTTTTTTATCGTGGTGAGAAGATTCTTACTCAGCGCTGTTGTCATGAATCCATTGCTGTCATACCGGTTTGTTGTTATCGTGTTCCGACTAAATTCGAGACCATATTGATCATACCGAATATTGTGAGTGGCCAAGCCATCAATGTCGAACTCCGTTATCGTGCATCCCTTGATGTCTGTTTCTTTACTGTTGCTCAGGTAGCCGACACTGTTATATAAATTGACCGTCCATTGATTCCTGGCATGCCCATAGGTATTCACACGATGCGAGACCGTAACCAATTCATCAATATTATAAAAATTTTCAGTAGTGCCGTTGACATCTTCGCTACGACTATACGTCATATAAGCGTTGTTATCATATTCAAAGGTCGTATGCTCTGTTCTTGGAAATCCGATTTTTTTCTCCTTGGTGGTTTCACGCATAAGACCGTCAACATCAAATTTATTATGATCTGTGAAGCGATCTGTATCCGTAATGCTGCTTACCAGTTCCCCTTTCTCATAAGTATACGTTGTCGTTTTTCTTTTTGGAAACCCATGAATATCCAGACGAACACTTTCTTCCATCTGACCATCACTATTAAAAGTATTCCGTGTTTGACCACGATCATCCAGCTGTACACTCGATTCGATATCACCACCATCGTCATAAAAGTTATAGGTCCAATTCTCGCGAGGGAATCCATGATAATTAATGCGATGCACTTTATACGGAAGCTCATTTTCATTATAATAGGTAATCGTCTTGCCTTTTACGTCATAAGATACTGAAACGTGAAGCATCGCATCTTTGTAAGTTCTTTCTTCTTCTGTTTTGCGCGGATAACCAATTTCATTTTCACGGACAATTGTTTCCAAATCGCCGTATTTATTAAATCTGGTAATCGTTTTTCCTTTATCATCCGTCATCAACGAATTCGAGATTTTTCCTTCGGCATACTGATTGACTGTGAATTTTTCCCCTCCCCATTTATCTGTATTATGAGCTTCGATGGGTTGGCCGGTTCCATTGTAATTGCTCTTGGTGATGCCATCCGGCCCCTGTTCCGTACTGGTAATCATATATTTTCCGGCATATTGATACGTAGTGACAATAACTTTTCCATTGTGCTTGGTATAGGTTGTTTCCTCGGGCTGATCCGAGGTTGCATCCCGATTGACCGAAACTGTCACGCCAAATGAACCGTATGTATATTGGACACGTTTGCCACTGGCGGTCATGCCATAGCTTGTGATTTCAACCACACCGCTGTTTTTAACCATAACCTTACGCTCAGCCAATTTGGTGTCTTCCACATAATCCGTCATAGTCATACTTTTTCTGTCTTTTGTGATGCTGAAAACCAAACGGTTGGCATCATTATACGTATAATCTGTAATCGAATCCTCATTTTCAGAGCGAATACGGTTGCCCTTGCCATCATAAATGTTCTTGGTTTTTTTTCCGTACTGATCAGTCTCAGCAAGCACATTACCGTTGTCATCGTACTGTTTGATCACCACGGACGAGTAACTTTGACCGCCAAATTTATAAGTAATAATCTCAGAGGACGATATCAAATTACCCTTTTCATCGACAACATTGGTAATAGTGGTTTCGCTCTGATCAGTTCTTGTTCCGACAACCTTGCCGGTTTCATCATAAATGGTTAGTTTCTGTGTCGGTTTAGTACCATCGGAGGGCTTGGTTTCTTCGTTCCGCGAAAGAATTTTTCCCTCTGCATTGGTTTGGTATGTATAAGTATGTTGTCCATTTGCATTTTCCATCTCCCTGACTCGACCCTGATCATCATATTTCTTCGTGGTAATGTCTTCCATCAAACCATTGGAAGTCGGCATCATTTTAATCTCTTTTTTCTCAATTAAAACACCTTTTGAATTCACAATATTTTCAAATGTGGTTTTAATTCCATTACGGCGTTCTTCAACCATTTGGCCATTTTCATATTTCTTGGTAACAACATTCCCGGCAGAATCACGTTCTACCACGCCGACTTTCTCGCCATCCTCATTGTATTGATTCTCGATATCGGTCCGGATATTGTTGCCGTCAATTTTAGCAATAACTTCACCATTTTTCGGGTTCAGGATGCTGGTTATAGTTTTATTGCTGGAGAGGTCAGTCTCGATATAACTGACTGTTTTTCCTTTATCATTTTTTATATGGTTGGAAAATATTTTAGTTCCTTGAGAATCTGTGACTTGTATCGTATTGCCCTTGTCATCAAACAACTTGGTGAACACCCCGGCAGCGGAATGCTTCGCCATTTTTTGCAGTTTACCGGTAGATGATTTAAAATACTTGGTGTGTGAAATCAGCGCACCGTCGGGAGCCCTCTCCTCCGTCGGCATACCGTCTTCATACAGTGTGGTTTTACCGTACTTATCGGTAACTTTAGTAAGCTGGCCCTTGTCATTGTACTTCCGAACTTCATTATTCATCAATGTAATCGTAATTTCCGGTTCATCGCTCACATCCAACACCGAAGTGCTGCGAATGTTCTGCCCTTGATCTTCCAGTAATTTTATAATCTTAGGAAGAATTTTCTCTTCTACCACTCCGGCATTGGACAGGGACACGCCTATAAATAGCAACAGGGTGCCTAAGAGTGCGAGTGTCCCCAGCCAATTGATCCTGCCAAAGACTAAACTCAAAGAATTCATTTTTGGATACGCATGAATGGAAGCCATGCCGGTCCCTCCTTAACAACTAAATTATTTATAAAAATATTAATAAATATTGTTTTTTCGTTTTGGATAAAGCATATCACACCAACTAGGGGAATACAAATCTCGCCATTTCATGATACCGATTATTTATTATTGTTTTTATGAATTTCACCCTTCCGGAAATCTCTTGTAAAAAAACCGGGAATTAGCCGAGAAAAACTCCAAATGGGGCCTGTTTTCTTCTCAATAACAATTTCTGTATCAGTTTAAAAAAGAAAAACTACCGAAAAACTTTATTCCGCCTACATTATAGTGCACTTTTTTTCCAAAACAACTTACCGGCGCTTTGTTCCTTTCCCACCAAAATAATCCTTGGATAGTATTATTTTCCAACACACCTCAAAAAGAGCAACTTGCATTTTTTTTTATTTTTTTCAATTCCCGTTCTAATCCGGCATCCTGCATTCGCCGGACACGATCCACCGAACAAGAAATCGTGTGCCCAACGGAAGTCCCAATGCTACTCTATTTCCGGCCAGGATGACTTCTGAAAACCCTGTCCTGCGAATGCAGAACGACTAGGGGGCCTGCCCGGTACCCTGCCTATCCACAAACAGGCCACCCCCACCTGTACGCAGTTGCGGAATTATAAAGAAAAATAATCAACTTTTATGGATTTATTTGAATCATGGCGAGCATTCGTCCGGTATTGCCGCCATCCCGCCGGTGGGAAAAATAATAGCTCCGATGACTGTAAGTACACTCACGAATAACTTTTATTTTGGAACGATGAAGCCCAGACGCAATGAGCTGATCATGGGCGGCTTTCCATAAATCAAAAAATGTTTTCCGGGAGTTTTGGTTTGTATACAGTGCATCAGGATTTACTTTTCGAAGCTTTTCCAGCGCTTCCCCCTGGACCTCAAACCTCTTAGATCCTATGGCCGGACCGATAACCGCTCTTATTGAACCGGGATGCGATTGTTTTTTAAGAA
Source organism: bacterium (assembly GCA_021108215.1). Classification (NCBI taxonomy): domain Bacteria; species bacterium. The sequence goes on from JAIORK010000031.1 coordinate 4,708, forward strand.
TCATTCTCCGTACAGCTCCGGGAAGTATCTTTTTTTCAATTCCCCGCCACCCGGCATGCACTGCGGCGACACAGCGCTGCCGCTCGTCTGCCAAGAGAATCGGAACACAATCCGCAATCGTAATTGCCAGCGGTAAACCTTTATACGCTGTCATCAAACCGTCTGTTTGCGGAATCGCTGTTTCAACTGAAAACCACCCCCGGCCTTGCTGTCCAGGGCCAACGACCGTCACCGTGTGATGATGAACCTGCTGTCCTACAACGGGCAGTGCAGGACCCATCCCGGAAACGTTTAGTGCCTTTTTCCTATTCCTAAGAATCGTTTCAAAAGCATCCGACGTATTCAACCCCAGGTTGAGACTTCGAAAATCACCGCCGCTCTTGCCGCCCTGCCTTAAAAAAAAACATGCCCTGCATCCAATAGCCTCAAAAAAAGGAATACGCCAATATCGAATTCCCTGTTTTTCTTCCAAAATAATATCCATTTTTAAAATTACATTTTCCTCAGTATGCGCGACGGATCCCGGTCATCATGTTTCTTTTTTTTCACCATGTTTCTAATATTTTTTGGACCGTCGATGGGTAATTGTACAAAAAAAGTGGCCCCCTGGCCTTTCTCGCTTTCAACCCATATTCGCCCTTCGTGTAATTCAATCAGATCCCTGACAATGGTCAGGCCCAATCCGATGCCGGCCGATTCACGCGTCAAAGACCTTTCCGCTTGCTGAAATTTTCTGAAAATCTTTTCTTTCTCCCATGCCTCAATACCGATCCCTGTATCGGATACCTGAATTTCAACACGACTTTCATCAACACGATTCAATTTAACTTTAACCTCCCCGTGGGCCGGTGTAAATTTCATGGCATTTGAGAGTAAATTATCCAAAACTTGTTTGATTCTTCCTGTATCACCCAGTACCCGGGGGGTTTCCGCATCAATTTCGCCGGAAATACGAATAAAACTTTTTTTGGCAATTTCTCTAAATTCTTCCATGCTCTCGCGAACCAGACGCACCATATCCATATGATCCACTTCAAGCTTCATTTGCCCGGATTCCAATCTGGAAAGATCGAGTAAGTTGGTAATAAGTAGGTTTAAATGGTCTGCATTGCTCTTGGCCATACTTAGATATTTTTTATACCGCTCAGCACTTAATTTTGTACCATCGGTCAACAAAAGATTGAGCGCCCCTTTGATGATCGTAAGCGGGGTCCTAAGTTCATGAGATGTAATGGAAAGGAAATAGGATTTCATTTCATCCAAATCCTTCAACTGCGTGATGGTATCTTCCAATTCGATGGTACGCGCAGTTACTTTTTTTTCAAGCGCTTGGCTGAGCTCAATCCTCTCTTCCAACAATTTCTCAAGCAAATTATTATTTCTACGGAGTTGCCGGTTCTGCTTCTCGACAATCTCGTATTCATAAAAGAGCTCCTTTTTAATCTTTTCCATCTGCTGATTCCTAAAACTAAAAAAACGGACCAGCTGCGACCATCGTCCCGGTTTGCTTTTCCACTCCAGGCGATACATACAACTTGAAGTCCCATAGTCAATACCCGCATAATGAAACACTCCCATCTTATCCGGTGCACCGATTGCTTCTTTCACACCTGACCCAAGATTGGTTCTCCAAACCTTTCCTTGCTCCAGGGAAAATGTCGCATCCGCAACCACCCCTTTTTCCCACAGGGGTACGGAACACTGGGTTTCACTTATACGCATGCTCTTAACCCGCAGGTTGTCCAACATCGACTGGTAAAGTCCCTGGGTATAATCACACGCACCACGCGACATTTTCTTTTTAGGATGTCTTTCAATAACCGCGTGGTGTGATCCCATTTCACGTATTTTAATCTTGGATAACGAACTAAATAACGCAGCATATTTCACTGAAAGTTTTATGGCATGGACCGGATTGGAATCAAGCCTAATTAAGAGATCGACAATCCCGGTACTCTCCAGTATGACGGCTTCCTGTCCTACCTTAAACATAATATGGTCGTCCTTAAAAATCTTTTCCGCCCGCAGATAGAGAATATCCATTTCATCAGCAGATATCCAGTGATGTTCATTGGTCAACTGCACCATGTCAAACCCCGCCAATAATTCTGTCAGCGATCGGGGACGATATTTTTTAAAATATTGGATAAGTGTATTACTTGTCCGACAATTAATCTCACGCTGCATAAGTTCCTGCCCTATTTTCAAATTTCACAGCCTCAATGAGTGCGCCAAACCTTACATTTTTGCCAAAATCATTCCGGTAAAACCGCTCCCCGGCATTTATCATTTCAGAAAAAACGCTACTGTAGTGTCTCACACTGTTTGTCCTTTATACATATCATTACAAGAAGCGTTTTTCACGACAAAACAATCTATTTTGAACTCAAAGTGCTTGGAAAATCAAAATTGCGACCAACGGAAGTCCCATACGATCCCCCATCCGGTCGGGGCTTCGCTCTGCCCGCAATAACAAACACGCCATCAATTAAAAGTGCACTAAAATCCAAACCGGCCAAAGATGCTAAACCAGGAGGAAACCCGCATCATGGCACCCATCATCATGACCACACCAATCATCATCAACAACCCGCCGGCAATGATTTCAATCCAACGCATATACCTGCGAAATTTTTGCGACCAACTTAAAAAACGTTCTACCGCAGCAGCAGCAAGAATAAATGGAATACCCAAACCCAGAGAGTATACGATCAGTAAAAAAATCCCTTTTCCCACTGTATCTTGTGTTCCGGCCAGCGCCAGTATTCCCGCCAATAAAGGACCTATGCAAGGTGACCAGCCAAAGGCAAAAGCCGCACCCACAATAAATGCCTTGCCCATATTCATCCCCTGGGATTGAACACGCATCCGTTTCTCAACCATTAAAAAAGGAATGCGAATAATCCCGGTAAGATGAAGGCCCAAAACAACCAGCAACAAACCAGCGAGTTTACCAAGCCAAAATACATTTTGAGAAAACCATTTCCCCAAAAATGTAGCCGAGGCGCCCATGGCAACAAAAATAACTGTGAAACCCGCCACAAAAGCCACTGCGGTTAGCAGTATTTTTTTCCGCACCGCCTTCCCGGAATCACCTTTTATTTCCTCCAGGCTCGCGCCTGCAAGAAAGGACAAATACGCCGGCACCAGTGGCAATACACAGGGAGAAAGAAACGAGATCACCCCTGCAAAAAAAGCACTAAAAATACCAATTTCTAAATTCATACTGTACACGCATTTTCCGGGGTGGGCGGTTGATCCGGCAAGACTATATTAAAACGGCTGCCAATGTTTGGTTCGCTCTCCACCCGCATACTTCCTTTGTGCATTTCAATAATTCGTTTTGCAATCGTCAAGCCCAATCCTGCCCCTCCCCTTTTTCGTGTCAATGTTTTTTCAGCTTGATAAAATCGTTCAAAAATCTTCCCCTTCACTTCATTTGACATACCGATACCTGTATCCGAAACAGCCAGCTCATATTGATGCTTTTCAGGAATGTGTTTGGCAGACAGGGTTATTTTTCCGGGGCCTTCAGAAAATTTAATCGCATTGACTACCAAATTCGTAAGCGCCCGTTCAACCTGTTCCGGGTCGGCCATCAGCCCGGGAAGTCCCTTGGGAAGCTTAATAACCAATTCCTGGTCCTTCATTTGTAACTGCGGGCCTAAATCCACACTAATTTCTTCATACAAATCATAAAGATTAATTTCCTCATAATGCAGCGACAATGTTCCCGAATCCAGTTTCTGCATCGCCAGCAAATCCTCAATCATATGTGCCAATTTCTGACCGTTTTCCAGCGCAATATTAATATAACGGCTTAATTTGCTTTTATCAAATTTGTCCACCGCGCTATTGGCATAACTAAGAAACCCGATAATCGATGTAAGCGGCGTCCTCAATTCATGTGAAATCGTGGCAATAAACTCGGTTTTAATCCGGTCAACTTCTTTGAGTTTAAGCACATCTTCCCGCACCTGTTCATAAAGCCAGGCATTCTCAATGGCCCACCCCGCCTGAACACCGATCGCCATAAAAATATCCCATTCCTCATCCAGAACTTTTCGATCCACTTTGGAAAAAAGCGTCATCACTCCCTGAATCGTCCCTTTTGCCCGAAGCGGCACTGCCACGACTAATTTAATATCCGCTTTCTTCATTTCCGGCATATCCGGACCGTCAACCTGCAAAAAACCATTGCCGGCCGCCCTACCGATAATTCCCTCACCTTTTTTAACCCTCTGGATTTTGTGCAATAAATAATCGGGAATATTAATCTGAGCACGAATAACGATCGTTTCCTCATTTTCAAAAGGCAATACAACCCCCATATGAAAACCGGTCAATTCCAAGACCAACCGTAAAATGTTATTTAACAACGTATCGAGTTCCAGTGATTGACTGGCAACGGTGGATACATGATTAAGCACCAACAGGGTTTGGGAAAGCACCTCAAGTTCATTGGTTCGCTGCCTAACTTTTTCCTCCAACCGCTCATGAGAATCCCGCAAAGCTTCTTCAAGTTTAATCTCATGTGAAATATCCTTGAAAATCGTTATACTGCCACCCTGAATACCATCTTCATTTTCATCGCGCAACTGAGAAATAGACATCAAAATTTCTGCAATTCCACCATCTCTTTTACGGATCCGTGAGCGGATGTTTCGATAACTTTTTTCAATCGGAAGTTTTGCGATTAATTCAAGATAATGCTTTGGTTCAACAAATAAAAAATCCAATGAACGCCCGATGACTTCCTGAGTTTTATAACCCGTAACCTCTTCGGCGATCTTATTGAATGTATTGACTTGATCATGGGCATCAAGTACCCAGATCGCATCCGGCGAGTTGGCAAGCAAATTGGTGACATATTGGCTGATCCGCAATAATTCCTGACGCGCCATTTCAAGATCACTGTTCTTTTGTTCCAACTCAATATTTGTATCTGTAAGCATGATGTCACGTTTTAAAAGCATTTTCGTCATGTGATCAAGTGCTTCAAAAGCCTGATAAATGTCCCCGCGGGGTGTTAAAAAAGGATTTTTAGACATTGACCCTCATCCCAACGTTAGAATGACCACGGTTTCATTATGAAAACGGGTGTTCGTCTTCCCGGCCCGACCCAAAGGCGCAATCTCTCCATAACCAAAAAATCCGATGACCGGGACGCTTTTACCTATAATTTCACGAATCACTTGGATCTCAGCATTCGCCTTTAATCCCAACACGCGACGGCGGGCAACCCCGCTAAAAACCAATGCAACCTGTGGTTTGGTATCGCCCATTTGATCCAATGCATCCTGTGCCGCCTTGCGCGCAGCAGACAACGCCTCTTCCACACTGCCAATCATAAGACGCACTTCTGAATTTTCAGGTATTTCAGCAGTAAATTTTATAGCACCATCGGCTTCAACAAAAAGCGGTGCGCGCAACAAATAACCATCCACCTCAGGTGCCGGTATGCCCAATGGATAATAAACCGCCAACCTTGCCAAGGGTTCATCACGCAAACGCTTGGTATACGCGCTAAAATATTCATCGTACAATTTTATGGCCGAAATATTATTAATCTCCATCAAATGATTCCCATGCGTCCGGGTCGCCGTCACCGGCAGTCCAACCGGTTCCCACCCATGATGGACTCCGATTCCATACCGGACCGAACTGTCCAGCTTAACCCCTACCAGGGTTCCGGTTAAAACCGCATCATTGATATATTGATATGTTTGCTTAAACTGCGCATCATCACCCGCCGCACCGCCGATCATGGGCATTTGATTCCCCAAGCCGGCCTGCATCCCTCTGACAACGGCTTCGCCATCACCAGCCACGCCGTCAGTTAACAAAAGAATTAACGCCCCGGCTTCGCCGCCAAGTTTTGAACCGAGCATTTTTCCGGCTAAAAACGCATCCTCCGCAATATCACCACCAGCTGCCAAATTCACCTTGATACCGGCAATGCCCAACAACCCAATCGTTTTATCCTCTATGCCGGTAGTGTAAATCTCACCGGCCGAACTACAGCCAATCAAAGGAACATTTTTATAAAATTCACGGACCGTTTCCAACACATCATGCGAATTGTAGAAAGGATTTAAAAACAAAACCAACAAGTCCGGTTGCTGTGCGCCAAGTTGAAACTGACAAGCCTCCGCAGCTTGTCTGGCAGCTTGTTTTGAATTCCTATCCTTCCCTTTTCCCACCCCAAACGTCAAAGCCATTTTTAGTGTCCTTGCCTCTTATTTTTTCTGCAACCAAGTCAGCAGGTCGCTTTCAAACGTTTGTTCTGAAACCACACCTTCAATCCTTTTCAAAATACGTCCGTTTTTTGATAACACCAAAATCATGGGCGCACCATTAATTTTTTGAGCATTGGTAATAATTTCTTTCGGGAGCACAGCATAGGGTAACTCGGTTTTTTGAGCACGCACAGTCCGTTGAACCGTCTCCGCTTCCGTATCCAAAGCAATCGCTGTCATGGTCAGTCCCGTTTGCTCATAGCGACGCCAAAGACGATTTAACCAGAGAGTCATGGCTTCACACGGCTGACACCACGTTGACCAAAAATACAGAACAACGATCCGGCCTTTATCCGTTTCCGAAGATTGCCAGGCGCCGGTGGAATTATAAAACCCGTAGACGACTTTTTCATGCTTAAACGAAAAATAAGGATCGCGAATAACCACCGCAGGTGTCGTCACCGGCAAAATCGTGTCCGGCGGAACCTTTGTGCTTTGGACACCGACAATGGCCGTCCCCGCAAGCAGCAACAGAATAACACCTATAGTACTTTTCACGCGCATACCCATTTCCATTCCATCAACCCCGGCTCTTTATCGTGTCCCATGCAATCCGCAAACCTTCCAAAGTAAGCTCCGGACGCACTGCTTGAATCGCTTCACAATAAGGTGCTACCAGGAAAGCCAGACCGCCGGTGGCAACCACTTTTACCGCTGGTCTGATTTCTTTTTTCATTTGCGTAATTAAAAGGGAAACCGCACCGGCTGCCCCTAAAATGATTCCCGACCTCAGGCTCTCTTCTGTATTCCGCCCCAAAGCATGCGCACCTGATTTAAGCTCCACCCGATGCAAAAGAGAGGTTCCGCGGGCGAGCGCATCCGCCGACAAAGTCAACCCCGGCAAGATCGCGCCGCCCAGATATTCTTTTTTTTCAGAAACCACATCCACGGTAATCGCGGTCCCAAAATCGACAATAATCACGGGTGCGCCGAATAGTTGAACTGCCGCCACCGCATTGACCAGACGGTCTGCGCCCACCACTTCCGGTGGATTGTACTTATTGGTGACAGACAACGGCGTCGTTGATTGCACCACTTCCACGGGTGCCCCAAACGCATGTTGCGCAGCCTGAATCATTACAGAATCGAGTTCAGGTACAACGCTTGCAATAATAACACCCTCCCACTGCGGCTCAGGACTGATTCCCTTTACCAACCCTGAAAGAATCAGACCGGTTTCATCGGCGGTTGCATAACGATTGGTACTAACCCGAAACTCTTTGATCAAAATTTGCTGATCAAAAACACCCAAACAGATATGTGTATTCCCGACATCCATGGCGATCAGCATTTTTTTCTTCCCTTTCCACCTAGCGGGTGCTCATGCATCGCAGCGACTTCCCCGGTGATCAGTGTTTCTATCCTGCCATCATCCAACTTTAACCGGAGCGCGCCATTTCCACTCACCCCCTGTACAACCCCTTCCCAAATCCGACCATGCGGCTGCTCTACACAAACACGCTTTGCCTGCAAATAAGAGAGTGCTTGCCAAGCATCCACCACGGTTGACAAACCACCTTCCAACGCAGTGTTATAGAGCATTTCCACTTCGCTTAAAATATTTTTCAAAAGCGGAATACGCAAAACCATTTCTTTATTTTCTGCGGCCAAAGACGTCGTCGGATAACGCATCGTCCCAAACGGACTATGATTAACATTAATACCAACACCACAAACCAAAAAAGCAATTTTATCTGTCTGCGCCTGCATCTCCGTCAAGACACCGGCAAGTTTTTTCCCTTTACAAAGAATATCATTGGGCCATTTTATCATAACCTCTATGCCGCAGGTACTCCGAATTGCCCGGGCAACTGCTGTTGCCATCAACAATGTCATCAAAGCACCTTGCTCAGCAACCCAAGGTGGTCTGAAAATGATGGAAAACAACAAATTTTTCCCTGCCTGTGAAACCCAGGTATGCTCGCGGCGTCCCCGCCCCTGTGTCTGATACTCCGCCGCGACCAAGGTTCCTTCCGGCAACCCATCCTGGGCCAATGCCATTGCCCGATCATTGGTGGATGTCGTCTCCGAATAGCAATAAATTTCCCGTCCAAACACGCGGGTCGCAAGATCAAATAAAATTTCATCAGGCAACAACTGATCCGGAACGGATATCATCCGGTAACCGCGATGCGGAACCGCCTCAATGACATAGCCGGCCGCTTCCAAAAGGTGAATATGCTTCCAAACAGCAGTACGGGATACGCCTAATTTTTCGGACAATTCCTCCCCGGAAACAAAGCCGTTTTTTCTGCGCAGTAAAAGCAATAACGTTCCGCTATCCATGGCAGATTACTCCAACTCCATATGAATGGGGAGCCATGGGGCTGAATGGGTGATGGCGCCTACGCTGATACGGTCAACACCCAGTTGCGCAATAACCCGGGCGGTTTGAAGGGTAATCCCGCCTGAAACTTCGCTTCGGGTGATCCCTTTTACCAATTTAATCGCTTGGCGAAGTTCCGGTCCTTTAAAATTATCCAACAAAACAATGTCCACCTGTTCGGTCACGGCCGCCCTGACCTGTTCCAATGTTTCCGCCTCAACTTCAATGGGGACCTTTACCTGCATATTTTTCCGTGCTCGATAAATTGCCTCAACAATCGAACCATTCGCAAGTGCGATATGGTTATCCTTGATAAGCACGGCATCATAAAGTCCCATACGATGATTACTGCCGCCGCCTGCAACCACTGCATACTTCACCAGGTGGCGCAGCCCGGGCGTGGTTTTACGTGTGTCTAATATTTTTGTACGGCTCCCTTTGACTGCCTTGACAAACTGAGATGTCTGGGTGGCAATCCCGGACAGCATACCGAGAAAATTCAGAGCCGTCCTCTCACCGGCTAAAATTGCCGTTGCCGGTCCCTGGATACGCAATAGGGGAGTCTGACGGTAAACTTTTTCTCCATCTTTTTTCAATACTGCAACTCTGATTTTATTGCTTAGCTGCCTAAACACCTCCAGTGCAACCGGAATTCCCGCCAGTATTCCGCCGGCCTGAGCCGCGATGACACCTGTAATACGATCTCCCGGCTTTGCGATCCATTGCGTGGTAATATCCCCGCTGCCCACGTCTTCCTTCAAGGCCGTCTTGACTGCATCCGCAACATTTTTCCTGCTTAAAAGGGGTGATAGCATCGTTATTGCACTCACTTTATTATACTGTAATCTGTTTAAGATTTTCTTCCAGCTGATTTTTGCGCTGCCGGTACTCCAACTGTTTTTCCCGTTCCCCCTGGACAACCTGCACCGGTGCCCGTTCAACAAAACTGCTATTGGCCAATTTTGCTTCGAGCTTAACTAACAGACTATCCAGATTTTGAATTTCCTTATTCAAACGAATCTTCTCCTTTTCCGGATCAAGAATTCCTGAAAGTGGAACAAACAATTCAAATCCTTCCGTTACAGCCGCAGCTGAAAATTCTGGTTTTTCCATGGTCGGATCAACCTGCAACGTCTCGACTTTGGCAAGATCACAAACAATGGCTGCATGTTTTTCCAAAACCGATCCCGCGCCTTCCAGCGGTCGGACCCATAAAGACACCTTTTTAGAAGGCGGTACATTCATCTCACCCCGGATATTACGAACAGCATAGATCACTTTCATCAATAAATTCATCTCTGTTTCCACAGCCTCGTTGCGGCGCGCCGGTTGGGTTTCCGGCCAGGAACTACGCATGATAAAATCCTGTTTCCCGGGAAGATAAAACCAGATTTCTTCTGTAATAAACGGCATAAAAGGATGTAATAAACGCAGTGTTTCCTCCAGGGTACAATAAAGATAGTACTGTGCAGCACTTTGGTTCCCGCTTTTCCCGAAAAGACTGGGCTTGGAAAGCTCAAGATACCAATCACAGAATTCATGCCAAATAAAATCATAGAGTGCCTGTCCTGCTTCAGCAAAACGATAGCCGCGAAGGGCCTTGTCCACTTTTTCAATGGTATGATCCAGGCGTGATTGAATCCAAGCGTCAACAAATGAGGCCTGTGGCGCCAGTCCAGGTATCTGATACTCCTCAAGATTCATCAATACAAATCTGGCGGCATTCCAAATTTTATTTGCAAAATTTCGTGATGATTCAAGCCGATCCGGGGTAAACGCCACATAGCGGCTCTGAGTTTCGATCATAATCATGGTAAAACGCAATCCATCCGCCCCGGAATGCTTCATAATATCAAGCGGGTCCACGGTATTGCCCTTGGACTTGCTCATTTTCTTGCCTTCCGCATCCCCAACCAGGGAATTAATACATACCTCCTGGAAAGGAACCTCACCCATAAACTTCAATCCCAGCATTGCCATACGCGCCACCCAGAAAAAAATAATGTCCCAGGAAGTCACCAACACGCTGGTGGGATAATATTTTTTCAAGTCACGGGTGGTGTTCGGCCATCCCAGGGTTGAAAAAGGCCACAAGCCGCTGGAAAACCAGGTATCCAGCACATCCGAATCTTGCCGCAGTTTTCCATGCCCGCAAGTTTCACATTTTCCAGGGCCGGTTTTGGCAACATGGATGGCATTGCATTTTTCACAATACCAAGCCGGAATACGATGCCCCCACCAAATCTGCCGCGAAATGCACCAGTCACGGATATTTCCCAGCCACTCCAGGTAATTTTTTGCCCAGTGATCCGGTGTAAAACGAATTTTCCCCTGCCGGACCGCTTCCATGGCCGGCTCGGCCAGTGGTTTCATTTTGACAAACCATTGCCGGGACAAGTAAGGTTCCACCACGGTCTGACAGCGGTAACAATGTCCAACCGCATGCGCATGATCCTCAATTTTTACGAGCAACTGTTCTGTTTTCAGATCTTTTACAACTTGTTTCCGGCAGGCAAACCGGTCGAGTCCGGCATACTTCCCGGCCGCAGCACTCATCGTACCGTCTTCATTCATGACATTGATCCGCTCCAAATGATGCCGCTCGCCCACCCAAAAATCATTAGGATCATGTGCCGGCGTAATTTTGACCGCGCCGGTGCCAAACGATTTGTCAACATAGGTATCGGCAATAATGGGAATCTCGCGATTCATCAGTGGCAGGCGCACCCGTTTCCCAATCAAATGCCGGTAGCGCTCATCTTCAGGATGGACCGCAACCGCCGTATCACCCAACAGGGTCTCCGGACGCGTTGTGGCCACAACAATTGTCTCGCCGCCTTCCACTAAGGGGTACCCTATCGACCAAAAATGGCCGTCTACATCCTGATGCTCCGTCTCAATATCGGAAAGCGCAGTATGACAACGCGGGCACCAATTAATGATATAATCTCCGCGATAAATCAAGCCATCATGATACAGACGCACAAAAACTTCATTGACTGCTTCGGAAAGACCGGCATCCATGGTGAACCGCTCACGTGACCAGTCCAACGAAGAACCCAGGCGGCGAAGCTGACGCATAATCGTGCCGCCGTACTCCTCCTTCCACCCCCAGACACGTTCAATAAATTTCTCCCGACCCAAATCATGCCGGTTTTGTTTCTCTTCGGCAAGCTGCCGTTCAACAACATTCTGCGTCGCGATCCCGGCATGATCACACCCCGGCACCCAGAGCACGTCATATCCCTGCATTCTCTTCCGGCGGCTCAAAACGTCCTGGAGCGTATTGTTCAAAGCATGTCCAATATGCAACGACCCGGTGACATTGGGCGGCGGTATCACAATGGAATAGGCGGGCTTGTCCGATTCCGGATCAGCTCGAAAAATATCCGATGCTTCCCATTTTTTGTACCACCTGTCTTCTACCGCATGCGGATCATATTTTGAAGAGAGTTGTGCCGTGATATCCGTTTGTTTGTTGACTGTTTCTTGTTCACTCACTGCTGTTGTTACCCCTTTCTGCATTTACCTGGCGGTATCGCACATTGGCAATCCCGATTAAATTATTTGAATCATCCCGGAGTCATTTACCACATTGGAACGGAACAATCATTTTCCAATAAAACCGCTCGCCGAACAGCACCTATTCATATACCCGTGGAATTTTCGTTTCCATTGTTGTAAATGACTCCGGGGTGATAATTAAAACGCAAATGTAAACCTGCATCCCATAGTTCAATATAATATCCGGTTGAAGCTACCGCCCCTCGGTCAATTTTTTGATTGCCCTTAATTTCGACTGTGCGCGTTCGATGTTGATGCGGGCATCGTCATTGTCCGGATCCAATTCGCGTACTTTTTTCCAAGCGATAATCGCTTCCGCGATTTTACCTTTCACGTACAGGTCAACACCTTGATAATACATTTCCTTAACTTTTTCCGCATTGACCTTGGCCTCCGAAACCGACCCGGTCATTTTACGAATATAATCATTGGCCGTTTTGTTTTGTGGATCCCGTTTCAGTACCCGATTAAAATATTTTTTAGCCTCACCCCTGGCTTTGGTCTGAAATGCTTTAATCCCCAGCCGCAAATCATTGCGTATCTGCTTGGCACGTCTGTCATTTACACGATTGAGTCCGGCATGCGCCTTCTCCAGCCAGTCAACTTCATCAAAAACCGGCGCCTGTGCCTTCATCTGTTCGAAGTAACGTTTGGCCGCCTTATAGTCATGTTTCGCCATGGCACTCCCGGCCAGCTGGTTAAAGCGGCGCATGTTTTTTCGCAATTTCCCTTTCATAAATACCAACGCATCTTTGGCCGCAGTATAATTTTTCTTTAGAATCAATGTCGCTTCATAATGCTCGCGGGCGGCTGTATAATCACCTATCGCTTCAGCCCGCCTGCCGTTTTTCATTTTTAATTTTAATAAACTGCTGATCTGAACACGGGTCCGCTGGATACCTGCCTGCGCAAGACGATTACCCGAATCCAATTGAAGCATTAATTCGTACTCATTGTAGGCGTCCTCCAAGCGACCATCCTGATAAAATTTTTCCGCCAGATTTAAGTGCGCGCTCAATTCCTCTTTGAGCCGACGTTCCGTATCTTCCAAAAGCGCTTTGGCTTTATGGTGGGTCCGGTCTATCTGCAACACCTTTTGAAAAACGGCGATCGCTTGATTGTATTGTTCTTTCGCAATATACATGCCGCCCTGCTGCAGATATTGGTCGACTGCAGCGCTCTGTGCCTGCCCTAAGAGATTCAAGCCCTCAACGTCTTTAGGGTTAAGCGTGACCGCTTTTTTCAAAGATTCAATCGCCATATCGTAACGCGTCTGATAAAAATAGGCCATGCCGAGATTGTAGTGTGCATCCGCCAAATCCGGTTTAACCGCCACCGCCCGATTGTAAGCTGCCACCATTTCAGAGTATTTTTTTTGCTTATAATAATTGAGACCCAACAAATAATTGGCGTTAAAATTCATCGGATCGTGCTTCACCAGTTTTTTTAAAACCGCAACCGCATGTTTGTCATCCTTCTGCTTGTGGTATAAAAAAGCCAGCGATTCAAGTACCGGCTGATAGTCATCGCGCAGCACAAGTGCTTGTTCATAACTGGCAATTGCCTCTTTTTCTTTACTCATAGCCTGCCAAGCGCGCCCAATATGGTAATGAACTTCCGGATCCCGGTCCCGGCCTTTTTCAATTGCCAGTCCAAAATGTTTCACCGCATCATGATAGCGCTTCATGCGCAAATAAGCCAATCCCATTGCATAAAAGGTCGTGGGATCATCCGGCAAACCTTTCAAACTCCTTTTCAGCGCTTCAATTGCCTTGCCGTCATTTTGAACATGTGAATAATAGATCATACCCAGCACTTGATTTGCCGGTGAATCCACCTGACCATGCGATTCTTTATCACCCCGATTCACATAGCGGCATTTCTCAAGAATTTCCAGAGCATCATCAAATCGATCGAGATTATAATACGCCAGGCCAAGATTAAAATGTGCTATAACATCTTTGGGATCAGTAGCAATCGCTTGTTGGTATGTACTAATAATCGAATCTTGTTCCACTGCGCTTGTGCTGCCAACGATCCCCCACAAAACCCCACATAGTACAATACCGGACACACTATATTTCAAAGCACGAAACATGTATAACTCCTTTCAAAAACATCCTAGTGTCGCGCGTCATAAATGACTTTACAGTTGTCATTGCGAACGAAGCGAAGCTCCGACCGGATGGGGGATCGTATGGGACTTCCGTTGGTCGCAATCCCGTTTTCATCATCATTTTGCAATCAAAACAGATTGCTTTGTCGCAAAAAACACTCCTCGCAATAACAATCAAATGTAAAAAAATATTGAACGCACAACACTAGCGTGATCACTAAGCTAATTCACCAAAAGTCAAGCTTCAGGGTATAATCTTAATTTGCTTACTTTTCTTTATCCCCTTGGCATCCCAGACAACCGTATAGAGTCCCGGTTTGGGCAGGCCGCCGTCCAAACCCTGACCATTCCAAACAACACTGCCAATCCCTTGGTAATGTATCCCTCTTGATAACCTTGTAAACAACTGCCGGTTCGGCGTCAGGACTTTCATTTCCAAAAGACCCGTGACCGGTGTCGTATAATAAATCAACAACTCCCGATCTTTTTTCAAAGAAAAAGGATTGGCACTAAAAACCATCGTCTTGGCCGCTTCAGGCACAGGCAAATAATAAAGGCGCAGATCATCAATAAATGCCCGGGTTTTGTAAGTAAACACGCCCACTTTCCCACTGCCAATCATGGCATCATCCATCATACGGATTTCCCTGCCATCCAGTTTTAAAATAATCCGCTCCCCATAACACACCACCGTAAGGGTATGCCAACTGTCTTGGGTATATTTCCAAGGAAGAATCATAAGCAAGTGTTCATCACTTTTTCCAAACCGCCCGGTAACGGAGGCTGCACGGGAATTCCCAATCTGACCGGGAAGCACCGTCTCTTTTTGGGGAGAGCATCGCAGCAAAGCAATATTGGCGGCCGTAATTCTGAATTTATAATAATAATTGGGATCCGCCTGTCTGAAAATAAGACCCAGCTGCCAATTACGGGTCTTTTGCTCAAACATATCCGTCCGCATCCGGGCAGAAAATTCAAAATTCACAAACTGCTGCTTGCTCATCAGATATTGAAAATTTCTTTTAATCGCTTTTTGTTGTACAACCCGATTCCCCGGATGTTCCGGTTCGACCACGATCTTCCACTGACCGGACAGGGATTCCCACACTTGAGGAATTTTTTCAATACTCGGATCTTGGAAATCCCATGACCGCCGGATCGATTTTTTCAATTCTGTAACCTGATATTTCGCTGCTTTACGTTCGTATCCGGCTTGCTTTTGCCTGGATGGGAGACCGGATTTTTTCTTCTGAGACAGTGTATTTTTTACAATTTTCTTTTTACTGTGCGTCAATGCTGGTTTCGCGGTTGGGGTTACAGTCGCAGCCCAAACAGGACCCATGCTTAAGCCAACCACTAGGATGGTATAACAGACAATCCTGATCATCAATTTCCCCTCTCTGTTGTGATGTCTTGGCATCATGAAACCACACATATTACAAAACTACTTATTTTAACGGTATTTTCCATGACTGTCAACTTCAGGAACCGGGTTGTCGGGAATCACCGTTCATTTCACCTGCATCCCGGCAATAGCTTCAAAACTCAGCCGCCTATTAGCGACCGCTTCTGTTTCAACACCTGAGCCTGTCGAAGGGACTGATCGAAAAAATCGGCAATTCGTTTCACTGCACAGCTTTTTCAAGCTCTCTCAAATAAATAGTCCAAGGTGCACCCAATTTTTCCGCAGCATAGCGATAGTCCTTGAGCGCCTGGGCATATTCTTGCGCACCCTCGCGTAAAATCCCTAAATTAGCATGTGCTTCCGGACGTTGTGGATCAAGTATAACTGCTTCGAGCCACAAACGACCTGCCAACATCCAATCATTTTTCAACGCCGCCGCATTGCCTTGTGTCACAAAATCGGCATACGCATTTTTTTCTTTCACGCATGCCAACTGTCGATAACGTATTACACGGCGCGGCAATAAATCCTGCACCAATTCCCCAACTGTCTGGTGTAACGCTGCAAAACGCAAATTTTCTTCAGATCGCTGCTGTGATACTCTAAGCGACCCTTCCATAAATACCACTTCATCATCAACCTGTCCCTCCGCCTGACCTTCCCATAAAACAACACCATCCTTTATCCGAATGAGCCGCGCTTTGGCTAAAACCGCCAATTGCCTGTTTCGCGTATGCTGTGTCACCTCTTCAAACAAAGGAATTTCCCTCCAAAAAGACCGCGTATTTCCCAGGGAATCAAACACTGTTTCCAATTCCCTGCGCACCCCCACCTGATGCATCATTTTTTCTTTTTTATGAAATGTTTGCATCGCAGGTATCGTAAGATCACCAAAAAGCAATGCATGCGCACCCAGCGCCTCACCGACCCGGCGGACAGTCTCCAATCGGCGAAACCGACTTAACCGTATATTCATTTTTTTGATAATTATATGAGAGGTGCCTGGTGCAATCATTCGATAGTCGGATTGCTCCTCAAACAAATCATACAGGGCACGCGCAAACCACCGCCCCTGTGCCGCATCACCCAAGGGAACTGCAAAATCTAAAATCGCAATACGATTGACTTGGTCCAGCTGAATTTTACTCGGCAATAAAACCGAATAGTGTACCTGAGGTCGTAAACTTGCGCATCCGGACAGAAAAAAAACAAAACCCAAGAAAGAAAACAATATACCACTAACTCGTTTCATACAACTTTCCTTAAAACCTGCTGAATTCTCCCGGCCAAATCCCGTCCAATGCCTGCCACCGCCGCCAATTCGGTTTCGGAAACCTCCAGGAGCGCCGCCACACTGCCAAACTGACGCAGCAATTGTGTCCGCCGGACTTTGCCCAGGCCGGTTATATGATCCAGGTGGGATAGCTTCATCCGGCGGCCGCGCAATTTGCGATGATACGTCACCGCAAAACGATGCGCTTCATCCCGAAGATTCGTCAGTACCTTTAATGCTTTGCTGGATTTTGGCAATCGCAACGTTTTTTTTTGGCTTGGCAAATAAATTTCCTCTTCTTTCTTCGCCAATCCAATGACTGCCAGGTGTTGTAAACCTAAATCCTGCAATACCATTTTCACTGAAGAAAGTTGACCGGCACCGCCGTCGACAACAATTAAATCAGGCGGCGTCTCCTGCTTTTCCTTCATTCTTTTTAAACGTCGAAAAAGCACCTCTTGCAGCATGGCAAAATCATTGGGACCTTCAACACTTTTTATGCGATAGCGGCGGTAGCGTGTTTTTTCCGGATGGCCATTGACAAAAACGACTTGAGAACCCACCGCGTCCTGACCGGCTATGTTTGAAATATCATACCCCTCAATCACCAATGGCGGACCGGACAATTCCAGTTTTTGTGCCAACTCAGAAAGAACTTTTCTATCATTTTCCGACAGCCCCTCTGAATTTTCCCTGACTTGATGTTTTAAATAAAGCCAGGCATTATTTTCGGCTAATTTCACCATACGGCGCGCTTCGCCGCTTTTAGGAACACGCATTTGAATCTTCACTCCGTAACGATTTAACAGCCAACGCCGGATAACCGCCTCTTCCCGGCATGCCTGCGGTAAATAGATCACCGGAGGTATGGTGACCGGTTGCGAGTAATACTGAATAAGCACTTGATCTAATATCTCGTCTGTCGCATCCGTCCCGGCGGTATTCAAATAAAAGTGACGCCGTCCCTCAAGATTACCTTCCCGTACAAAAAAAACTTCAATGGCCGCCGACGAACCTGAACGCGCCAAACCAAATACATCTCGATCCTCACGCCGCGGCGAACTCACCAAAGGTTGATGGCGAATACGCTTGATGATGACAAGTTCATCCCGAATAGCCGCCGCCAGTTCAAACGCCTGTTCTGCCGCGGCTTTGTGCATCTGCACTTCCAATTGCGGGCTCAACACATCCTTACCACCATTTAAAAATTCCTGAACTTGTTCCACTGTTTTCATGTATTGGTCCCGGGGAATCTTCCCCATACATACGCCATCGCATTGTTCCATTTGATAATAGAGACATGTTCGCTTTTCCCCGATAGTGATATGCGTCGTACGATTTATCTGACATAAACGAAAGTGACGTGAAATTGTCTGGGTTATTTTTTTTAATGTTCCGCCTGCAAAAGGTCCGAAATATTTGGCATCATCGACAAATGGCTTACGCGTCGAGAGTAACCTCGGCACTTCCTCATGACTGGTCAATTTAAGGTAAGGATAGCTTTTGTCATCTTTCATAACAATGTTGTAGCGGGGACGATATTTTTTAATCAGCGTATTTTCCAGCACCAGTGCATCAACTTCCGAACCGGTCACCATCCATTCAATGATCGCAATTTTAGAAACCAGCACCCGGGTTTTGGCATCCAACTGTGCTTCCGCGCGAAAATAAGATGCCAAACGCTTTTTTATTGAAATGGCCTTGCCCACATAGATGATTTTCCCGTTTGCATTGCGCATTAAATAGACACCCGGTTGATCAGGCGGTTGCAGGCGTTTGAGGTCTGCGAGCGTCATCACGAAACATCCCGTCCCAGACGTTTGGTTACCTTTTTCACTGCGCTTTTCGGTACCAAACGCGTTTTTCTTTTTCGTTTACCCTGGCTTTTAGATTTACCGGGCCGGTATGCCCGGCCGGGATTCATCTCACGCAATTCCATAATTTTGTCGCGCAGCGCCGCTGCTTTTTCAAAATCCAGTTGAACAACAGCTTTTTTCATCTCTGCATCCAACGCAATGATCCTTCGGGGTATTTGCTCCGGCGTGAGGTATTCCCCTACCATTTCATTCGCCGCCGGCACTGTAAAATAATCCATTTCATAAATTGATCCCAAAATATTCTGAATGTGTTTTTGAATTCCGGCCGGCGTGATTCCGTGTTTCAAATTATAGGCTTTTTGTATTTCACGTCTGCGATTTGTTTCGGAAATCGCGTAGGCCAATGATTTCGTCATGGTGTCCGCATAAAGAACAACCTCGCCGTTGACATGTCTGGCTGCCCGCCCGATGGTTTGCACCAGCGACGTCTTCGAACGCAGAAATCC
This sequence comes from bacterium, assembly GCA_021108215.1. Taxonomy (NCBI): domain Bacteria; species bacterium. Next base: position 24,014 of record JAIORK010000031.1, read on the forward strand.
CTCTTTGTCCGCATCCAAAATCGCCACCAACGAAACCTCCGGCAGATCCAATCCTTCCCGCAAGAGATTAATCCCTACCAAACAATCAAACTCACCCATACGGAGTTCTTGAATAATTTGTATCCGTTCCAGCGTATCTATATCTGAATGCAAATATTTGGCTTTCACGCCAAGTTCATTTAAATGGCTGTTGAGGTCCTCGGCCATACGTTTTGTCAGGGTTGTCACCAAAACACGTTCGTTTTTTTCCACCCGTTTACGTATCTCACCCAACAAATGGTCCACCTGATCTTTGAGCGGTTCGACTCTCACTTGCGGGTCCATGAGTCCTGTGGGACGGATAATCTGTTCAACCACCCTCCCGGAACTTTTTTCCAATTCATAGTCCGCCGGGGTCGCAGACATATACAGCACCTGCCGGGCTCTGTTCTCAAATTCTTCAAAATAGAGAGGCCGGTTATCATATGCCGAGGGCATGCGAAATCCGAATTCCACCAATGTCTTTTTCCGCGAGTGGTCACCGCGATGCATCCCCCGTATTTGCGGGACTGTCACATGTGACTCATCAATAACAATCAGACTGTCAGCCGGCATATAATCCAACAATGTAAACGGCGGTTGACTGGGTTGGCGCCCTTCCAGATGTCGCGAATAATTTTCAATTCCCTGACAAAAACCCAGTTCACGGATCATCTCAATGTCATATTCCGTACGTCGTTTAAGACGCTCTGCTTCCAATAAGCGGCCTTGTTTTTCTAGTTGCGGAACCCACTGTTGAAGTTCCGCCCGAATCGAGGAAACTGATTTTTCAATCTGTTCATACGGCAGGACATAGTGGCGGGCCGGATAAATTTTCGCCTTTGAAAGATTTTGTTTGACCACACCACTGAGCGGATCAATCAAAGATATTTTTTCAAGTTCATTTCCAAAAAAATCAAACCGCAGTGCATTTTCATCATAAGAAGGATAGACCTCCACCACATCACCTTTCACCCGGAAGCGTCCGCGAAAAAACTCCAGATCGCTTCGCGTATAAAGCATCTCTACCAGTTTATGCAGAAATTCATCCCGCGAAAGTGTTTCTCCCTTTTCCAAAACCTGATACATATTTTTATAAATTTCCGGCGATCCAATACCAAAAATACATGACACCGATGCCACCACAATGGTGTCACGACGTTCCAATAGTGAATGCGTTGTTTCCAAACGCAATCGATCCAATTCTTCATTGACAGACGAATCTTTTTCAATATAGGTATCCGGTCCAGGCAGGTAGGCTTCAGGTTGATAATAATCATAATAAGAAACAAAATAACGCACAGCATTTTCCGGAAAAAATGTTTTAAATTCTCCATATAATTGTGCCGCCAGCGTCTTGTTGTGGGAAATAACCAGCGTGGGTTTCTGGAGCTTTTCCACCACATTGGCGATGGTAAACGTTTTTCCGGATCCAGTAACCCCCAGCAACGTTGCTGACGGAAGATTTTCCTTAAAAAATCCGGTTAATTTCCGAATAGCCGCCGGTTGGTCTCCATCAGGTTTGTAATCAGATTTTAATTTAAACATAACAGCTCCACAATCCGACAAATCTTAATTCTAAAAGCAATTCTAAAATAGCTCAAATCACGTTTATTTCCAACCAGAAAAAGAAGTCATATTTTTGAAGTCTGCGGGCAATCCCGGGGTGTTCCGGGAGCGAGACAAACTAAAAAATACTTCTGGAATACCAGATTTACCATGTTTAAAAAGTGATTTTGCGAATAAAGGAAAATCCACAGGCGCGAAGCGTCCCAAAAGTTCAATACGACTCCGGTCGGGACCAAGTCTTCATCTTGTCTCCACACTTGACACTCATCGTATTCGCGCTGATATGCTAAAAAGAGGGACTATCCGAGTTCTTTCTTATCGTAGATTTTTTTAAGGACATTCCGGACCTCTTTATTCTGCGGATCCAGTTCTAAAATATTCTGCGCCAAACGCATGGACTCTACTAACATATTCTGCTGAACATACATTTGTGCCTGTGTTAATAAAACTTGAATATTTTGATCGCGCTCAGCATCAACTTCCATATCCTTAGCAGTCAGTGTTTCGGATACTACCGGGCCGCGCGAGGCTATTTGCTCATCCCGTTCCCGCCGATCTTTTACTGCCAAACGAAGTTTTTCCTCCGCTTTCACGCGCAATTTTTCCAATTCTTCAAAACTTTTACCTTTTTCAGCTGCCGGATTTTTTCTTCCTGCCTGATCGAGCAACTGAGATGTCGAAGAATCCATCGTCTTGGGATTATTTTTGGCCAAACTCTTGGCTTGTTCGATTGACTTTTGACGCTCATCGGAAATGCGCGACCACACTTCATTGGATTTATCTTTTTGAGTAACCTGGCGGTAGAGTTGCTTAAGTTTATTTTGAACCAACGTATTGGCCGGTTGAAAACGTAAAACCGTAATATACGTCTCAACCGCCTCATCCCAAGCCTGCTTTTTCTCATAATGATCAGCCATGGCCAAAAGATTCTTCACGACTTCTTCATTTTTCAGTGCGTCGTCGTGCTCTTTGGCTGCGGCGTGCTGAGCAACCACCCCGGAATCAACGGATAATGCACTATTTTGCGCTGCTGATTCCTGTTTCTCAATCAATGCCTCTATTTCCGTAATTTTAGACTCAACCGCATTGTTTTCAGGCAATCGCATGGAAAGTTTTTCGCATATCTCAAGTGCATTTTTCAGAGAACCCCGGCGAACATAGTCATCGACTTCAATTAGGCGGGCGCGAAGCAACGTTTCAATTTTTTGAATGGATTCCTGATGGTCAGGTTCCAATTTCACAATATTTTTATATGCATGTATGGCTTTTTCTATATTATTGGTTGCGCTGAGCAGGCTGGCCGCCTTAAGAAATTCACTAACCGCTTTTTTTTTGTCATCTTTGCGGATATGAATTTCAGCCATCATATTATGCACAAGAAAATCCATTGGATCGATGGCAATCAGCTTCAAATATTCAGACAACGCCCGATCCCACTTACCTTCCTGGAAATAATTATAGGCAACCTTAACAATAATCCGTTTTTCTTCCTGATCCGCCATAAATCACTCTCTTCATCCTTTGGATTCAATGCCCCTGCTCTAAAAAGCGGGCGACCCACAAAAGTCCCACAGTTCAATTACCCATCCGGCCGGGAGACTTGGATGCAATCTGTAAAAAAAATATTACTGTCCCACAGTTTGTTTCTCAAACAAACTGTACCCGGTTTAAGCGTCATCCTATCAATTCTATTAAAAAGTATACGCGCAGGCCGACTTGCATGCAAGATGGAAATCGCGTCAGGCTTGACAGTCGCTTACGCAAATTGTACGATACTATAAGTTCATTTGAGTTATGCACCATCTAATAACCACCTGTCACCTTCAAACACTTTGACAGGAGAATACTCCAAGGATAAAAACATGAATTATCTCGACATTTTTATAATCATTTGTCTGGCAATCAGCTTCTTTTTCGGTTGGAAGCTTCGCGCCATCAGTCTATTCGGAATGGTGATTTCACTTATTGCCGGCATCTGGGTCGGCAATCATTTCCACCCTCATTTAATTGGCCTTTATCGTGATCTGCCTGCTGCCGTCGGGCATACCCTGGCTTGGGTAACCGCTTTTCTTGCAGCCGCCATTACCCTTTCCATCGCCTTTGGACTTATTTCCAAAATTTTTGAAGTCATTCGCTTGCAATGGCTCGATCACTTGCTCGGTGCCGCTCTGGCCATCACGCTTATGCTGGGTATGCTGATCATTAGTATGACAGTCATTGACAATCTGGCGAAAAATTATCACTGGAAAGTTATTAAAAATTCAACTCTCGCACCTTTTCTGGTCAAAACCGCCAGACCGTATATTCAACAAGGCCTGGAAAAATTCCCGCGATGGAAACAAATGAAATAAAATCCCCAACAAGATTTTAAACTTTAAAACGACTCCGGATGGATTGCAAGCTCTTTTTCTGTTTTTTTGGCTTAATAGTATTTTGTGAGGTTTCAAAAATGCTTTTTAAGGCTTAAAATTGCTGCAAAAATCTTAAATCATTCTCATAAAAATTTTGAATATTATCAATTCCATACTTGAGCATGGCAATTCTTTCCACACCCAGCCCAAACGCAAATCCGGTATATTTTTTCGGGTCAATTCCCCCGTTGCGGAGCACACTGGGATGCACCATGCCTGAACCCAAAATCTCCATCCATCCCGTCCCTTTACACAACGAACACCCTTTGCCATGGCATTTTACGCAATTGATGTCAATCTCAGCCGACGGCTCGGTAAACGGAAAAAAACCGGGTCGAAAACGCACACCAAGGTCTTCTTCAAAAATTCTATGAATAAACAGCGTTAGAACAGCCTTTAAATCACAAAAGGAAATATGTTTATCAATCATCAAACCTTCCACTTGATGAAACATGGGAGAGTGAGATGCATCATCATCAAAACGGTATGTTTTGCCTGGTATCACGACTTGAATCGGCGGTTTATGTTCTTCCATATAACGAATTTGAACAGGTGTGGTATGGGTGCGTAGTAATGTTTTTTCTGAGATGAAAAAAGTATCATGCTCATCCCGCGAGGGATGGTCTGCCGGAAAATTAACTGCCTCAAAATTATAATAATCCGTCTCAACTTCCGGGCCTTCGGCTATCCCAAATCCCATTCGAGTAAAAATTGAAATAACTTCATCCATTGTTTTATTAAGAATATGATGGTGGCCCGTTTCTGATGGCCGTCCCGGCAAAGTTGCATCAGGACGAAGATGGGTATCCGATATCCAGCCGGCGCGTTTTAATTCATCAATTTTCTTTTCCACCAACTGGTTAAGCTTATTTTTAATATCATTGGCCGCCTGGCCGGCTTCACGTCTTTGATCAGGGGACAAATCCTTCAACCCATGAAGCAACTGTGTCAAGCGTCCTTTTCGGCCCAGCACTTGAATACGAATTTCATCCAGTTGTTTTATGTCTTTTTCATTCTCAAGCGCTGCGTGTGTCTCGTTATAGATAGCTTCCAGTTGAACCTTCACTTCTATTTCCTCCGTGAAATAGCCTGGGATAGTCTACGCTGTCTGACGGTTTCATAAATCAATATCGCACCTGCTGCCGACACATTCAGGGATTCCGTCCCACCGGGCATGGGTATCTGCGCGATATCCGTACAGGCGGAAATCACCTCTGTAGGAAGACCCTTCCCTTCACTACCCACAAGGATTACTGTGGGTTTGGTGAAATCAAAAACAGTATACGGTTTCCCCTTATCCGCGACCGATGCCACTATCTGAATCCCCGCTTCACGAAAACGTGAAATGGCATTCATCATGTCAACTTTCTCAAGTACCGGTATCCGATAAACCGCGCCTGCCGATGCACGCAATACTTTCGGTGATCCAATTTCGGTATTTCCCTGACTTAAGCAAACACCGCTGCCACCCGCAGCCGCCATCGTCCGAATCAATGTACCGAGATTTCCAGGATCTTGAATGCCGACTGTCATCAACCCAAAAAAATCATCTAGCTGGATTTTTTCCCAAAAAAGCGAAGACGGGGTTTCCGGACATGATACCACAGCCAGCACACCAGCTGAGTGTTCAGTAAGCGTCAGCATCGCCATCTGCTTCTCAGACACCAAAGATGTATGGATCCCACTTGAAGAAAATTTATGCACCAAATCCATACGTCGGGCCCAAAAATCACCTGTACCGACTGCCGCTTCCATAGACAGTCCGGTGTGCAACGCTTCGCTGACAAGGCGCTCACCTTCCAACAGAGTCAACCCTGTGGCCTGACGTTCTTTTTTTACATGCAAAGCCCGGATTTTACCAAAACGTCTTTTTGAAATCGAAGTCAAAGTAGACAGAACAAAAGCTCCTTATCGTATTAAACGCGCATTGACGGATGAAAACTCATCAATGCGCGCGATACTATCACCATACATGATAAAAACCCACAGACTGCCGGCCCGGCGTACTGCGGATTTTTATGCTGCCAGTGCCTGTTTAGCGATACCGGCAATCTCGGTAAAAGCCTTGGCATCGGTCACGGCAAGTTCCGCCAGAACCTTGCGGTCAATAGTCACTTCGGCGGTTTTCAACCCATTAATGAACTGTGAATAAGACAAACCACATTCGCGCACTGCTGCATTGATACGTGCGATCCACAAACCACGAAAATCACGTTTCTTGGTCCGACGATCCCGTGTCGCATATTTTAAGCTGTGACGAACCTGCTCATTGGCCAGCTGAAACTGATTTTTCTTCGCACCCCAATACCCTTTCGCGCGCTTAAAAACCTTCTTTTTACGGGCGCGAGTTGTCACGCCACCTTTTACTCTAGGCATAGTCGTAAAGCTCCCTTCTCATAAATCAATCATTATCCAAATCATTAACAATAAGGCATAACCGCCTTAATATTTTGGGCGACCCTGCCCTTGACTTCTATGGTCTGACGCATCTGGCGAAGCTTTTTAGGTGCCTTATCACTTAAAAGATGCCTACGACCGGTCGCCTTTGCCAGTACTTTCCCGTTTTTTGTAACACGAAAACGCTTCGCAGCCTTTTTCTTAGTTTTCAACTTCGGCATTTGAACATTCTCCTTTCCTAAAACTCCACAGGCTTAATATACATGATATACAATTTATCTGATCATATCCATACTTGACGCCCCGACCGGCATGAGATTTCAATCTTGCATCAGTCCGCGTGTATTCGCCTAGGATTTTCTTTTTTCGACCTTGGCAGGTATATCAATACGCTTGGGAGCCACCATCATCACCATATTACGTCCGTCAACCTTGGGCATGGATTCAACCACCACCTTATCTTGAAGATCCTTCACCAAACGATCGAGAATTTTCCGACCCAGATCAATATGGTCCATTTCACGACCACGAAACATAATGGTAACTTTGACTTTATTTCCCCCTTCAATAAACCTCAGCACATGACCTTTTTTAGTCTCATAGTCATGCGAATCAATCTTTGGACGAAATTTAATCTCTTTTACCTGAATGGTATGCTGGCGCTTTTTAGCTTCTTTCTCTTTTTTCCCCTGCTCAAACTTGAACTTTCCAAAGTTAAATATCTTACATACCGGTGGTTTGGCTTCAGGAGAAACCTCGACCAAATCCTCATCCTGATCCTCTGCAAGTTTTAACGCCTCTGCCAAGGGCATAACACCCAACTGCTCACCATTGCTGTTTACAACCCTCACTTCTCGGGCTTTAATCTCCTCATTGATTCTCTGTTCAGGAATAGTTCCACCTCCAATTTGTGTAATAATAAAAAAACGGATGATAGTAATCATCCGCTCAAGATATTTTTATCCTGTTGAACATGCATAAAGCCCTGGCTGACAGCCTTACAATGCGCGTCGCCGGGCGAGAAGCGGATGCTTCTTCTTTGATCGTCACCTAATTTTTAAAAAATTACTATACTGTTCCCCCGACATTCTGTCAAGTATATTTTCAATCCCGGGTCTGAATGATTTTATCAAGGATTCCGTTTATAAAAGAACTGGATTCTTGTGTGCTAAATTTTTTCGCAAGCTCTATGGCTTCATTAATCACCACATTTTTAGGTACATCCGGGCATCGTAATAACTCATAAACCGCAAGTCTAAGCAGACTTCTATCCGCAGCGGCAATCCGCTCCAGCTCCCACTTATGTGTTTTCTCACGAATAAATTTATCAATCACCTTTTGTTCACTTACCACACCACCGGCAATCATTTTTGCATAGCTTTTCACCGGTTCCGACGCCTTTTGTTGTCCAAGAAAATAGGTTATAACATCTTCCGCCTTTAACTGTCCTACATCGACTTGAAACAATATTTTAAATGCAATTTCTCGTGATTGCCGTCTTCTTCCCATAATTATACCTTCTTAATCTCCTCATATAAATTCACCATCTCAATTGCTGATACGGCCGCATCAAAACCCTTATTCCCGGATTTGGTTCCGGCCCGTTCAACAGCCTGTTCAATTGTGTCTGTGGTTAAAATACCATAAATAACCGGAACGTTTGTTGAAAGTGCAACCTGAGCCACTCCCTTCGCAGATTCAGAAGCCACAAAATCAAAATGCGGTGTATTTCCGCGAATCACAGCCCCCAAACAAATAATTGCATCATAATTACCTGTTTCCGCCACTTTTTTGGCCAAATAGGGAATTTCAAAGGCCCCAGGTACCCAGGCCATCTCAATGTTTTCTTCAGTCGCCCCATGACGGGTAAGGGCGTCTTTTGCTCCACCCAGCAATTTTTGTGAAATAAATTCATTAAAACGACTCACAATTATAAAAAATTTTTTCCCTTTTACAATTAATTTCCCTTCATGTACTTTCATCGTCTCCTCCTTAATTTAAGCGAAATTTTTTGTTCAATTTCCCCGCACATGTCACGCAGTCAAAACCGGGTAATTCACGGCTAACATGTTAAATTTCTAAAAAGTGCCCTAGCTTATTTTTTTTGGTTCTAATATAGTTAATGTTCTCTTTCGTACATTTTACTTGAATATGTACCCGTTGAGTGATTTTCAAACCATACCCTTCCAAACCGACAATTTTTCTTGGATTATTTGTCAGCAATGCCAATCGCTTTAATCCCAGATCCGCAAGAATTTGAGCACCGGTCCCATAATCCCGCAAATCAGGAGCAAATCCAAGTCTTACATTGGCTTCAACTGTATCGAGCCCAAGGGACTGCTGCAAATGATATGCCTTGAGCTTGTTAACCAAGCCTATGCCTCTGCCCTCCTGACGCATATATAAAAGAACTCCCAAACCACTTTTCTCAATCATTTCCATGGCAGCATGTAACTGATCGCCGCAATCACACTGTAAAGACCCTAAAACATCACCGGTTAAACATTCCGAATGAACACGAACCAATGGAATTTTCTTTTTCTGATTTAATAAGTCGCCCTTGACCAAAGCCAAATGCGGACCCTTCTCCCCAGTGGATTCATAGGCAAAAAGCTTAAATCGTCCCCAGCGCGTCGCCAATTTAGTTTCAACAACACGGGTTATCAGACGCTCGGTTTTCCTCCGTAATTTAATAAGATCCGCTATTGTAATCATATTCAATTTGTGTTTTGCAACAAATCGCTTCAGCTGAGGAAGCCGCGCCATCGTGCCGTCTTCATTCATAATTTCACAAATAACACCTGCCGGATACAAACCGGCCATTCTTGCCAAATCAACAGCTGCCTCGGTATGCCCGGCACGTTCTAAAACGCCATGATCACGTGCTCTGAGTGGAAAAATATGCCCCGGTTTTGCAAGATCACCATGGGTTGTTTTTTTATGGATCAGAGCCTGTATGGTTTTGGCACGATCATGGGCGGAAATACCTGTGGTTGTGCCGTGCTTCGCATCAACCGAAACGGTAAATGCCGTTCGCATTCTATCCGTATTTTCGCTTACCATACTCCCTAAATTCAGGATATCCAGACGTTCACCGAGCATCGGAGCACAAATGAGCCCGCGACCATATTTTGCCATAAAATTGACTGACTTATCCGTTACCTTTTCAGCAGCCATGAGAAGGTCACCCTCGTTTTCGCGCGATGCATCATCCACGACAACAACCATCTTTCCTTTTTTGATATCATGCAATGCTTCATTAATCATATTCATCCTTGCCTCCGCAGTTTACACATCATTTCATAAAAATCCATTTTCAACCAGTTTCTCAATCGTCAGGGTTTCACGAGAATCACGCGAAACCAGCAACCGTTCTACATACCTGGCGATAATGTCCACCTCAATATTTATTTTGCCACCGGGCAGCATCATTCCCAAAGAAGTATGCTCCAATGTGTGAGGAATCACGGCAACAGAAAAAATACAGTTTGATGCAACTGATGCAACCGTCAAACTAATGCCATCCAACGTTACCGATCCTTTCTCGGCAATATAGCTTATTAACTTTTTCTCAGTGCTTACCCGAATACGTTTTGCGCTGCCTTCCGGTTTGACATCAACCACCACCCCAACCCCATCCACATGACCGCTTACCAGATGTCCATCCAACCGATCTGTAAGACACATGGCTCTTTCAAGATTAACCGACCGGCCCGGTTTCCAATCAGACAGGGTGGATTTTTGCATGGTTTCAAGCATTGCCTGCACTTCAAAAATCCCCTTCGTGATAGTAACGACCGTCAGGCAAATACCATTTAATGCAACAGAATCACCTTTTTTTAAAGTTTGGTCGCAAAGCTGCGGTGCTTGGATTCCAATTTTCAGAACACCGGATTCTTTCCGCACATGTTTGATTATTCCCTTTTCAGCAATCAATCCGGTAAACATCTCCGTTATTCCTTCCTCGGGTATGCTTTGATTAAAATATCGTCACCCATTTTTTCCCACATCATCTCTGTCATGATAACCGCTTTATCCGGGGATTTCACACCTACACCACCTACCGGACCTGGCGCCGCATGTCCACCAAAAATTTTCGGTGCCAACATCACATGCATTTCATCACAAAGAATTTGACTACGCCGTTTTTTCAATCCCAGAAAAGCTGCATGGGTTTGAGCACCGCCTTCAACCATGACGATACTCATTTTCATTTCGCCCAGTTTGAGTAAGAGCTTATCCAAATCCACCTGACCATCCGAACCGGGAATATGCCACCGTTCAATTCTCTTGTCACGCAATTGTAAAGAACGATTCGATTTCGCAGACACTATAATAACATCCTGATTTCCAATTTCTTTAAACATACTCAAATCATGCGGCACCCGTCTCCGACCTTCTAAAATAATGCGCAACGGCATTTTATTCCGTTTAGGTAGTGCATCCCGGATTGTCAAAAGTGGATCATCCTTGATTGCAGTACCCATGCCAACCACAATAACATCTGCCAGCGCACGCAATTGATGAGCATAACGCCTTGAATGCCGTCCGGATACCCATCGCGAGGCACCATTAACACAGGCAATTTTCCCATCCAAGGACATGGCAATTTTATTAATGACAAATGGGCGATGCTGTGTAACCCGCTTAATAAAAACCCGGTTTAAATTTTCCGCTGCCTTTTTCATCAAACCGATTTCCACACGAATTCCGGCACGCCGCAATATTTTAAACCCCCTGCCGGAGACTTTTTTGTGGGGATCCCTCATCGAACATACCACACGTGTAATGCCATATCGAATAACCGCCTCAGCGCATGGCGGTGTTTTTCCATAATGTGAGCACGGTTCTAAATTCACGTACAGGACCGCATCCTTGGCCTGGCCGCCTGCCTGCCGCAAAGCAAAAATTTCTGCATGCGGACCACCATAGTGACGATGCCAGCCTTTTCCTACAACCGTGCCATTTTTAACCACAACCGCGCCAACCAAGGGATTTGGCCATGTTTTCCCCAATCCCCTGGTTGCCAACTGATGGGCTTGCTGCATATATATTGAATCTTGTTGTAGTCCCATAAAAAAACCCCGGTGTATTACACTCCGGGGTTTAAATACGACCAATGATCGCAATTGTCTTCTCTCATCCCGACTTTAACGGTCGGCTCCGGAAATGAACCGGATCAATCCTGTTACCAGGATTCGCGGGCTTTACCGCCGGTGGAGAATCTCACCCCGCCCCGAAGACTTCATAAAATTTATTTTAGTTTAAAAACAATTTTACTTCTACGTGATTTTTTACCAATAATCTTAATACGTTTTTTTGGTACAACCAATAATTTTGAAATATACTCCTGAATGATTTCCCCTTTATAATTCGCATCATCGACATCTTTGAAATAAGACTCAATGACAAGAGGAAAACGCTGTCTGACTGTTAATAGATCGCCAATTTCCTTCAAATACAGTTTCCCTTTATCGCTAATAACCGTCTTCCGTCCCTTTTTTTCAAAGATGGCATCTGAAACAACTTTGGCGATAATCGCGGTGTTCTCCTCATAAATCAAGGATTCAAGTACAATGGGTTTTCCCATCTGACTCGTCGGATTCGAAGCAACATCAATAATCGAAAAAATATACGAGTAGGATGTTCCTACGTCCAGCATTTGTTGTGTCTTGCTCATGCCGTCCCAAATAATCTTCTTGGGAAGCTTCCCCTTACCCGAATAATCCTTAAAAACATTACCAAAACTATCCGTAATCCGCAGACGCCATTTGGCAATACCCACTTTTCCTTTGTAGCGGGGATTCAACGTCAAAATAGGCGGTTTACGGAACAACTGAATATGTGGCGAAGCGGCAATAGCACTATTTAATCGACTCGGAACTGTAACCGCCGGATATGCCATGGATGACGGAGATACATCCAAAACACTGTCCTCTGTTTTCACATAGGGGATTGCTATTTCATCGACATCAAAACTAATATCCGGTACAGGCTTCTCAACTTTCACTTTCAAGCGCTGCACACCCCGGATAACAACATCTTGGTCCTGACCGGCACTCTGCACTGTTTTTTTCTCAGGCGGGCCAGCCAATTCGTCCTTGGCATCCTTGGCCATCAGTCTTGTTCCCAACCCCAGAGCAACTACCATAACAAACATAACAACCAATTTTAGAAACCGCCCACTCATGCTTTTCACCTCGATAACCGGAAATAGAAAATGATAACACCTTCTTGTTCTTCCTGTCGCTCACCGCTTCCGAGTGGCGCAAATTTAAATCCCAGCAAAGCCTTCATGGATATTTGATCCATTTCAGTATACCCGGAACTTTGCTCGACATACACATTATTTTTCACCGACCCATCAGGCAAAACAAAAAAATGCAACCCAACCTGACACTCAATTCCCTGTTCTTCCGCCCAGCGCGGGTAACGCGGCAGGGATATCCGCAAACGCGGTCTGTCCTTCAAAGCACCAAAAATTTGAAATGTGTTTTTTTCCCTTTTAATCGTAAAATTCTGGGTACTTAGATCAACTTTCTTTTTTACCTTCGGTTTTTTTATTGTCGGCATATCCGCCAAGCCGCCACCGCGTGCTTGCAGATTCGCTCGTCTGGCAAATCGTTGTGTATTCACCAGCGGTGCCTGCTTCGATGGTAAAAAACCGCTTTTTTTGCCAAGTCTGATTCCCGACGGCAATTTGGACGTACTGGCCAGCGAATCCTTTTTTTTATTCATCTGCAAAGGATTAATATTCATTCCCGCCGGTGCTTTAACCGCCTTTCGACCTACCAGGTCCAACGGCTGATTTGCAATGGCAGGTTTGTCCAGGTCTTTCTTACTCCCCAGTTTCAAAGCATCCGGCATGGCAGCCATTTCAGGTTTCGCATCCTTCTTCGGAAGATCTACCAGCAATTGATTTGCCAATTGCTGATCCACCTTAATCGGGATCGCTTGTTTAAGAAAATCCCAAACATTTTTCTTTTCTTCCGGCTGCATGGGAACCGGCGGCAACAGTGCTTCTTCTTCCGGAGGGAGCGGAATAATCTGATCAACCAGGGATATTTCCGTTAATAAAACTTCAGCCTTTTGCTGCTGATGTGATACCATCGCAACCAAAAAAAAGACTGAAGCATGTAAAAACAGAGAAACAAACCCCCCTTTGGTCAATCCAGGGATGTTATAATCCGCTGCAAATTTTTCTTCCTCATCAATAATAACTCGAATACGTCCCATTATTTAATCCTTATGCTCTGTGGCAAATACCATTTTTTTAGCACCCAGCTCCTTGGCAATATCCAGAACCTTTAACACAATACCGTGATTGGTAAGATTGTCTGCCCGAATAATCACATATTTTTCGGCACTTTCCTGCAGCTTCATCTTCAATTCCGGCTTTAACTCTTCAAAAGTAACTTCCTTGGCATTGACTGCAATCTTTTCATCAGGATCAATGGTGATGGTGACATTTTCCGTGGATTCACCCTCATCCGTTGTCGCTTTTGGTAACTCCACTTTCATGACCGGTTGACTAAAAAGCGGTGCGGTTACCATAAAAATAATAACCAACACCAAACACACATCCACCAATGGCGTTACATTAATTTCTGTAATCGGTCCATCACTACCTGCAGCACCCATGGTGTTTACTCCTTCCGTTCACTTAGCGCCGACGACGACGCTTTTTCTTTTTTTTATCAACTTTACCCTTTACAGGTTTACGCATAATGGATAATCCCTCGGCACCGCTTTGCTTCGATATATCCAACACCTGCACGATAATACCGTGTTTTACATCTTCATCCGAGGTGATGGTAACAACCTTTTTTTTATTCACCTTTAACTTTGCTGTCATCAATGCCGGCAAGGATTCCAATGTAACCACTTTTTTATTCAAATATATTTTCTCCGCTGTGATACGCACCGCGACTGATTCATTCTGCGAAACTTCCCCTTCAGCTGCATTTACCTTGCTGCTGGCAACAATAATACCCGCCTGCATCGCCATGGGTGCGGTTACCATAAAAATAATAACCAACACCAAACACACATCCACCAAAGGTGTCACATTAATTTCCGTAATGGAATCTCCGCCGCCACCACCCATACTCATGGCACACTACCCCCGCATTGATTGGCCTAGCCTTTTATGGCTTACTTATTTTTTTCTGGCTCCCGCTGTTTCGATATCTTTATTCGTAAGTAAAATCAAGAATTTTTTCGAAACAGATTCCATCTCAACCGCTATATTCTTAACTTTTCTCATATAAGCATTAAAAACCATAACGCAGGGAATCGCGACTGCGAGCCCTGCCGCTGTGGCAACCAACGCTTCCGCAATACCAGCCGCGACAACCGTTGGTCCCCCTGAACCGGAAGCCGCCAGATCATGAAACGCTTTAATGATGCCGACAACTGTCCCGAACAAACCAATAAAAGGTGATGAATTTCCCAACGTCCCCAACACTCCCAGATAACGTTCCAGTTTGACTCTCTCCTCTTCGCGTGTTGCCATCATCAGCTCGTCCAGTTGGTGATACGGCAATTCACGATTAAGCAGGCCGACACGCAAAACCGCCGCAACCGGACTCCGATCGCGCTCACAGGTGGAAATGGCCTCCTGAAAATTGTCACTTTCCATAGACATCTTAATTTTCGATAAAAAACGGGTCGAGTCCACTTTGGCACGACGATAAAATAAAAATCTTTCTATCATAAACGCTACGGCCAAAATTGAGCAGACCAAAAGAATCATCAGTGTAAAACTGCTCCTAAATATTTCAATAAAATCCAGATTTCCGAGATCCATATGTTCCTCCTAATTACTATTTTTTTTTACTACTTTTTTTTCTTTTTTGATTTAGAACCCGATTTTTTAGTCGACTTCGGTGCCTTTTTCTTATTGGTGTTTTGCTGTAAAAAAGCATCAACATCAGCTTTATGCTCAAGTTTTATGATTGAAACACGACTTTTAGCCGCTTCCGTCCATTCCGGTTTTCCACCGGAAGTCGCCAAATCACTATAAATATCGTACGCATTTCCCCATTTTTGCAGGTCTTCGTAAAGGGTACCCAGTTTGGCCAATGCCGTCAAGCGATAAACATCACTCTTCGGCCGCAACGCCCGCATCCTTTCAAACGCTTTGGCAGCTTCTTCCTTGCTTTCCATTTGTAAATAGGCATCAGCGATCGAGTACAAAAGTTCCCCTTTTTGATCTGCAAATTCCTTTTTGCCTGCCATTTCTTCATAAATTTTGATTGCCGACGGAAAACGTTTCTCATCCCGGTACGTACTCGCAATCTGCATCAGACTCTCTTTGGCCTTGGGGTCCTCCGGATATTTTTTATAAAATTCAGTATAGGTTTCAATTGCTTGCCGCCATTTTTTTAACCGCTTATACCCCAGGGCGATATTGTACATTGCATTGGCGGCATATTCAGAATCTCCGTGCAAATCAACAATGTCCCGATAAGCAACAATAGAGGCTTCATAATCTTCTTTGGCAAAATAGGCCGACCCCAGACGAAAGCGGACATCTTCTACAAGTTCATGGGTCGAAAAATTTCTGATAAATGCCTGATAACTGCGAATGGCCTTTGCCCGTTTCCCCAGCCCTTCATGACAAATGGCAATATAATATTGTGCGTTGGGAAGCATGGTACTTTCCGGATAATCAGCAATCACTTGTTGAAAAGTAGCAATGGTTTGCTCAAGATTTTTTTCCTGATAATAAATTTCCGCCACTCGGTAAAGTGCATCAACCGCCAAACGGCTATTGGGGAAATTGGTAACAAACTCCATCAACTGCGGCACCGCATCTGCTGAGGCGCCTTTGCGGTAAAAACTCATTTGGATGCCTTCCATGGCCGTTTTTACCTTCGGATCCTCCGGATAATCATTAATGAACTTCTTATAGGCTGCTATGGCCTTGTTATCCATTTTCGCATTGTAGTAGCATTGGGCGATATGCAGTTGCATTTCCTTACGATGGGGATTGCTCTCTTCAGGCCACTCTTCCAGCATTTTGTATGCAGCGATGGCTTGTTCATATTTTTGAGCTTTAAAAAACGTATCCGCCATTTTGTATGCCGCCTCAGGCGCTTTTTCACTTTTTCTAAAATAGGTAACAACACGTTGCCAGGCATCAATCGCATTGGCATAATATTCCAACTGAAAGTAAGCCTGCCCGGCATAAAAATAGGCATCCCCGGCTTCTTTCATTTTGGGATTTAGTTTTGCAAACGTTTCGTATTTAACAATGGCATCTTCATATTTTTTTCGATTAAAAAGATTGTGCGCTACCATCAGCGTCGCAAACGTTTTTAACTTAGCCGGTGCATCCTCTGATTCTTCCAGGTCCTTGGCAGTACGCCGGGACTCTTTAAACTTTCCCTCTTCAAACAAACTATATGCCAGCCCCAATTTGGACCAATGCAATATCGGTGAATCGGAAAAATTCTCCACTATTTTTTTATACTGTCCTGCAGCCTGCGAATACATATTCATATGAAAATACGCCTCCCCAAGGTAAAAATACGAGAGAGAACGCCATGTGCTCTTTGAAGGCGGAAAATTTGCCGCCAGCACTTTGAGAATATAATGCGTGGTGGAAATAAGTTGCTCATACTGTTCGGGAATATAATAGGCCATTTGTAAGGCCGCCAGCGCAGCATCGGAAACATCGGAATATTTATACTTCATCAAAATACTCTGATAAATCGGAATTGCCTGCACATAACGTTCTTGCTTAAAATAACTATTCCCAAGTAAATAAGTGGCCAATTGAACATTTTCATGAATCGGATAGGTTGTCAAAAACTCTCTAAATGTTTTCAAGGCCTCTTTGGAACGGTCCATTTTCAAAAGTGTCCAACCCGCCTTGAATTTAGCGCTGCCGGATACATACATATTCGGATAATCATTACTAACTTGATTGTACGTTTGGATTGCTTCTTGCCTATTTCCCATTTGGCGGAGGCATTCACCCTTGATATAAAGCGTATTGGCCACCAAGGTGGACCGTCCATTTTCAGAAATCAATGTGTTTAAATTTTTTAAAGCAGCTGTGAAATCATCTTGGCGGATTTGGCAAACCGCTATTTTATACAGTGCATAGGCACGATATTTGGATTGCGGATAATCCCGCAAGAAACCCCGGAATTCCTTAACCGCAACCGAGTAATTTTTCCCTTTGTAGTATGAATCCGCCTTACTATAGGCGGCATCCAGCAGATAGTTGGAGTCAGGATATTTTTCCAGGATTTTTTTATAATTTGCCGCCGCCGGTAAAAAACGCCCCAGATGCTCCTGACAACGCCCGACAAAATACAACGCCATATCACCGTCAACGCTGCTAAAGTATTGCAATGCCTGATTGTATTGACGGTTATGAAAATAAACCAATCCCAGGGGTAATTTAACCTTCTTTTCTTTACGATAATGCGGAAAACGCCGGGTTAATTCATTAATCGACTTTGATGCATTTCGCCATTTTTTCCGCGCAATATAACAAAGGATCTTGCCATAGTAGGCCTCCGCTTTTAAAAAAGACCGCGGATACTTTTGCATAAATTTATCCCAGTGAAAAACGGCCATTTTATAATCTTTTTGATTATACGCACATTCGCCGATACGGTAGGCAGCCGAATCAGCGTAAGGTTCATTGGGATGTTTTTTTAAAAATTCTTGATAGGATTTTAATGCCTTATCATAAAAACGTTGTTGAAATTGCGTCTCGGCCACCATATAAAAGGCGCGGGCGGCATTATCCATCCGGTTATATTTTTTGTAAAAATCCTGCCACATCTTAGGCAACGCTGTATCTTCCAGATCAACCACCGTGGAATCAAACGCTTGCTGCCAAGCCTCCTTGGCCATTTTCTCTTTTTCCAAATCCTCGGCAACCGCCGCTAATCCGGAGAAAAAAACCAGCATCAGTCCAACTAGGACAACAAACAATCCTTTAGCTTTACCAAACATGGTAAGACCCCTTTGTATACATTTAGATTCATTGCCCCGGGAAGGAGCCTTTGATTTAGTCAAGTTCAAGTCCGCCTTCGCCGCCAAGTGGAACAGCACTTTGAATTTTGACTGACTCAAAATTTGACTTAATAATTTTTCCGTTTGTATCTGTAATAATCAATTGCGCACTAAAATTACCATCCGGTGCCGGCAATCCACGATCGTCCTTGCCATTCCAAGCAATCTGGTTCGGAGGATTTTCTTCCCCGGAATAAGAACGAACGATATCACCGTTTTGATCCTTAATGTTCATTTCCCACTCAATCACTGGATATTTCGACACCGCGCGGACTGCAAAAGTCGTAATTTTTTTGATACCAACAGGCGAAAAAATCTTTGGAGTCGCTTTGATGTTCATTTCAAATCCACCCATGGAATACCCTGCAGATATTTTATGCGCCAACCCGAGATCCTCAATACTGATGGCATAATCCAAGGTGATGTTTATATATTTTCCACCCAATCCCAAATGAACTTTTAATTCATCATTCAAACCGGCACGGACAAACGCCATATCTTCATAAACATCCAGTTCGCCGCCCACCTCCCACTTAAACCCCTGGTTGCCCAATGATTTGCTTACATCCAGATCAAGCAGCAAATCATCATTAAACAGTTTCCCGGCAATACCCAAAACCACATTGGTGAAATACATATCGCCGAGCACATTAGGTGTTAATGCGTTATTCACGTAAATACCAACCTGCATTTCCGGTATCGGACTGTACAAGCCACCCAAATCAATGCCGACGCCTGTCCCGGTGTGGCCAAAAATATCTTCATAAGCAACCTTAACATTCGCACCCGCAGAAAATCCAGGAATAATATCCCGGGCGTAACTAAGATAAACCGAACCTTGGGAAATGGAATCCGAAATATTCAGAGGTGTATAGGTTTCATCGACCACGTTAAACCCGGATGAATGCAACATGATAATACCGACACCAATATGACCCACATCTACAATCGGCATGGAAAACCCCAGGAAATCAAACATGGTATCCTCAAAAAGGATCACATGCTGGACACCCACCTGAATGGGGTTTTGGGTTGCCAAACCGGCCGGATTGTAAAAAATCGCGGTCACATCATCAGCCAACCCCGACATGGCACCACCCATACCAGCTGCACGGGCACCAATATCATAGGTCAAGTACTCCCCCGGTAATCCGTGATCCCCCGTACCGGCTGATGTGATTTGACCAAATCCCGTCAAGGCTACCAGGGACATTGCTATCAGAATACTTTTTTTCATGTGTAGCTCACCCGCTTTCTCGGAATAAACTCAATTATTGTTCTTTATAGACACCAATTTTAAAACGATATTTTTCATTGTCATTTGCTTTGATCACGCAGATATATCCGCCATTGGCAATTGTGACGCCGTTGTCATTTTTTCCGTTCCAACGAATCGAGTTGACACCGGCATAGCCGCCATTGGCTCCAGAAGCGTATTCATCATGCCAAACCAAATCCCCCATCAACGTATAGATGGCAATCTTTACAGGTGCATCCTGGTCAAGGCGATAGTCAATATTCGCCCATTGATCAGGGCGTAAGGGATTGCATGGATTTGGATAAACGCCACCGTCCTCTGTGACTGTCACGTCCATATACATGCGTCCGGTCACAGCCGCCCCCGAAGTATTGGTTGTCGCTTCAATCGTATTACGTTCATTTCGCGCCCCGGCAGTAAATGTGACTGTTGCGGTGCCGCTGGAATCCGAGGTCGTAAGAATCGGCTGGGCCGCGCCACCGTCCAGATCACTGGCAGTCTCCTCGATAATCCGGAAATAGACATTGACGCCTACGATCGCATTGTTATTCACATCATAAACATGTGCATTCACAGCCCCATTCTGATTGGCTTGCATTTGATAGCGAACGATGCCGCCTTCTTGCGGGAGCACCGTGGCATTTGAATCCATAACAATATGATCTGCACCTGAAGCACCTACTCTAACCTCAGGAGAATACGCATACGTAGGACGATCCGCACCGCCGGCCTCACTGATCCGCAGATAAATGGTCTCCGCTGCTGTATAGGTCTGGTTGGGTATTTCAAGCACACCGCCGATGGTCTGGCCGAATGTAACATTCAAAACACCGCTTCCCGCAGCATTGGTTGATTGATTAGTGACCGCCTGAATCTGGAAATTAACATTGGCGGTCCTCACCACTTTATGTGAAGTATCATCGCGTACTTCCACCAGAGCTGTAAACTGGTCCGGCGCAGCTGCTACCGTAACCGGCCCAGGCTGCTCAACCCCGTTGACCCATACTTTGAAATAGGTCTGACCATAGGAAACAATTTGGACATCCGAACGGGATTCCTGATTGTGATTTAATGTACCATTGGTGGTATCCCAGGGATAGATGGTCAATTGGCCCAGAGTATACAAAGTTGCTTCCACCCATGCGGAAGCATAATTAAAAGCGTCCAGCACCAATGCGCTTACAATGGGTGAGGAAACATTCGGTACCCCCAGTGGATCACTTTCAGAATTTGTCCGCACTTCAAAATCATCCACAATACTCTCTACCTGATTGCCAAAACGATCAACCGGATAGACAGTCACACCAAAAGCGGCACCGGAAATTTCCGGATCTGCCAGCAGAGAATTTTCCACATCACCGGACGGCTCGGTCAAGGTTACACCACTGTACCAACCGCCTGATGTAACACCGCCGATACCGCTGGCCATAAGGGAATTGCCGCTGCCTTCCACCAATATCTGTCCGGGTGCCACCGTGACCAAGCCGTACACTGACGCCGGATTAACATAAATACCCGGTGTGGTACCGGTCGAAATACCGGCCGGATTGGAATAAACCCAATGCGCAGTAAAACCCGCACCACCTGCAGGCGCATCTCTTCCCAGCCACTCGATGGAATCACCATTTTGCTGATAATCCCAGTTTTTCACATAGACAGCACTGCCATCATGCACCTTGATAATATCAATAACATTCGTAGTTCCCAACGCATCCAATGTTGAACCATTGGCACGGGTCAGCGATTGGGTAGTCTCAATCACGTCATAGGCTGTAATGATAAACGGTGTGTTGCTAATATCTGCGTCAGCCGCCTGATGGAAAGCAAATGCCTGCGATCCATTGAACTCGGCATAACCGCTGGTCCAGTTTATCTGTACCGGTGTGGGAATAGAGGCGAAGCGATCGGTGGTTTTTACATAAACCCAGTCCACCGCCCCTTCCGTGACATTACCATAAGTATCGCAGGCATACACTCTGAAAGAAGCAATCGGCGTTCCTGCATTTTGTGTTCCCGGCGAACCGGAATACCCGACAAATCCGGCACCCGGACTCGGTGTGCTATAGACACCGCCGCCATTAATATCCATGGAAGGAACAACCGGTATCAATCGCGCGAAACTATTGGCATTGACATTGGATGCGGATGAAGTTCCGCCATGGGTTCCCTCAGTATCACTAAATGTTGCCGTAATACTGTTGCCAATATATTCTTTGTACAATGTCAAGCTGGGATAACCAACGCCGCCATACGTCCCGCTGGGCAACTGAATCACGGTTGGGTATAATGTATTAGTCCCTGAACCTGAGCTTAAATTAACATTATTCGACGCCGGGAAGGCTGAGGCTGTATTGCGGTTGTCCATGGTGTTGCCATATCCATCCTGGGCAGTCACAGTTACCGAAAAAGCCACACCGGCAGTTTTGGCCGAGGTATCCATATCCACCTGAAACTGACGTATCTGATCATTGTGCCGCACATTGATCGGGGGATTACCGCCGCCACCCAATGTAAAGGAGGTCACACTGCCATTATCCAGATTGGCCACCGTCAATGTCTGATAGCCATTAATGCCA